>JAMCVK010000035.1 GCA_023475225.1 Chloroflexota bacterium | reverse complement strand
AACACCATCCGGCCCCACCAGGCCCTGGACTACCTCACGCCCAAGGAGTTCCTCGATGCCTGGAACCAACATCACGGCAGAAAGGAGGTGGTGTCACGGAGGTAGCGAACGAGTACAGTTCGATGACAAATATTCTCAATGATAGTATAATGTGCCCGAATGGCACGGCCACCGCCAAAGGCGGTGGCCGTGCATGTAATGGAGGCTTGCGTGTTGCAAAAAAGTCATACCTGTGGAGAGTTGCGCATAGCTGATGTTGGCAAAGTCGTAACTCTTGCTGGCTGGGTGCACCGGCGCCGGGCTCACGGTGGGCTTATCTTCATTGATCTCAGGGATCGCTTTGGATTGACCCAATTAGTCTTCAATCCAGCGATCTCGATGGGTAGCCACAGCATAGCCAATGCCGTAAGACCAGAGTATGTCCTGGCCATTCGCGGTACAGTCGCCAAACGGCCAGAGGGCACAGAAAATCCAGAACTGGCCACAGGGGAGATCGAGGTGCTCGTTGAGGAGGCAGAAGTCCTTAACCTGGCCAAAACACCCCCATTTTACATTAACGGGAATGTTGAGGTGGACGAGGCGCTGCGTCTCAAATATCGTTATCTGGACTTGCGGCGCGCTCGCTTACAGCAGAATATGCACCTGCGCCATCAGGTCGTGCGCTTCATTCGCCATTGGTTGGATGAGCGTGGTTTCATTGAGATCGAGACGCCCATCTTAGTGAAGGAGACCCCTGGAGGAGCACGGGAGTATCTTGTGCCAAGTCGCCTCCATCCTGGCGATTTCTATGCCCTTCCTCAATCGCCTCAACAGTATAAGCAATTGCTGATGGTGGCTGGATTCGAGCGGTACTACCAGATCGCCCATTGCTTTCGCGACGAAGACTTGCGGGCCGACCGTCAACCAGAGTTCACTCAACTGGATATAGAGATGTCATTCGCGGATCAGGAGCACATCCTCCAGCTTACAGAGAGCCTATTGATTGAATTAGTGACGGCCTTGACCGATAAACGCCTTCAGAGCGTTCCTTTTCCCCGACTACCCTTCCAGGAGGCGATGGAAAGGTATGGTACTGATAAACCAGACTTGCGTTTTGGGCTCCATTTGACGGATATATCTGATATCGTAGTCCAGACAGATTTCTCTATCTTTGCTTCAGCCATCGCCGCAGGAGGACAGGTCAAGGGGATCCGTTTCCCCCGTGGTGCAGACTTGACGCGTCGGGAGATGGATGAGCTGGCGCGGCTGGCCAGCGCCTATGGGGCTAAGGGGCTGATCACCCTGGCCATCACCGCTGACGGGATCAAATCTCCCCTCACGCGGCACTGCAGCGCGGCTCAGTTAGAGAGAATCGTTGAGCGCATGGAAGGCGAAACAGGGGACCTTTTACTCTTCATCGCCGATCACGCCTCAATCGTGGCCGAGGCGCTAGGCAACCTTCGTTTGAAGATAGGCTGTCGCCTCCATCTTATGGATGACGATGTCCTCGCCTTTGCCTGGATCATTGAGACGCCGTTGCTGGAATGGAATGAAACGGAGGGACACTACCAGGCTAAGCATCATCAGTTCACCAGCCCGATGGACGAGGATTTGCCCCTCTTAGATGCCGACCCCGCGGCGGTAAGGGCCAAACAATACGACATTGTTTGCAATGGGGTTGAGTTAGGTGGGGGGAGCATCCGTATCCATCGCCGCGCTATTCAAGAGAAAATCTTCCGCCTGATTGGTATGTCTGATGCGGATTCTCAGGCCATGTTTGGTCATTTATTGGAGGCTTTTGAATATGGCACCCCACCCCACGGAGGCATCGCCCCAGGGATCGACCGTCTCGTTATGTTATTGGCTGGCGAGGAGAACATTCGGGAGGTAATCGCTTTTCCCAAAACGCAAAGCGCAGTCGAGCTGATGACCGGTGCTCCGTCACCGATATCGCCGGAGAGGTTACGAGAGCTACACCTTCGCCCGAGCGAACCTTAACTGTTCTAACCCTCACAGGCATTGGACACGATGGCTACGAGCACTGTATCCCCATAAGCAGCAGCTCTATGGAAGGCTAGCTTCAGCGCCTGAAAGATTTGTTCCTCATCCCCAGCTATGTGTGTGCTCATTGCCCCCATTTGATAAGTTAATGGCAGATTACTTATCTCTTGGATAGCCTCTTCTAAGATCTCACCGATATGTTCTTTCCTTAATGGGTACAGCGAGAACTGGCAACTGGTCGTCTTCCCACTCATTCCTCGTCACCCTGGATCAGCAGAACATGGCCTTACTGTCCTCAACATATATCCTTCGAAGCGAAAAACTCTTGCAGCCAGTGCTTTAACTGTTCGGTTACCTCCTGCCGATTCGTTTCGGTCAGGTGAATCAACTGCACCCGAGGATGCTGCTTGATCCGATCGGCCCAGGGATGTGGGCTAAGGGTGATAGTGCCTAATGTCGGTTTACCACTCTCTAGCGCCTCCAATACAGCTTCCCTGAAGCTGGGTGAGAATAGCTCCATCTTGCCAATTTCATCGATGACTATCACCTCATTTTCCCGCCTGGCCCGACGGAGAGCGGCTACAGCCACATTCTCCAGGCTGGCCATGTCAACGCCGTACTGGCTGACGCGAAAAGGGCTATGAATATGAATGCTAGCTAGGATAGCTGTCTCTCCGTTCAGAGTGATGATGTGAAATCCCTCTCGTTTCCCCTTCACCCGTATCTCCTCGGTGTAGAAGCCACCGGCTGTCCATCCCAAGGCATTTACCATCCTTTTTATGACCGAGGTTTTTCCGACGCCAGGCTTTCCAGTGATCAGAAAAGCGCTCTTCATTGCCCTTACCTAAAAGAGGTCATCGTTGAGCAAGTCTTAACTTAACGATGACCTGAAAGCATCCCGGAGGCCCATTGTAGTGATTAGAGCTCTTCGATTGGCCTCTCAAGCAGTCGTTCTAGCCTCTCCTTTTCAAATTCCAGCACCTTTATTTCTTGCTCTATATCTTTTATGGCCTCCCTGAGCTCCTCTGGTCTGGGGGGCATCCCTAACAAGATGGCCCCCTTCTGGATAAGATTTTGCCGTATTCTCCGTCCCGAGCTGGGCGCAGTCAACAATCCGATGAGAACCCCAATTAAGAAGACCATCGTAGTCCTGGCTTGACTGAACATACTTAGCTCCTCCCTTCTACAACTATCATAGTCAAGGGCACCCGGCCATCGGTAAGGCTTCTTCTACCGAATGGGGGATGCCCCTATTCCAGGGTAAAAACTATCCCCTTGAGGCTTGTGCCTCGCTTAGAAGCTTAAAATACGGCTTAAGGGCCTTATAAATATCCTTATATAACTCAAAACCCTCTGCGTAGATAGCCTGAGCTGCTTGGCTAGGCCACGTCTCTTCAGCTGTCCGTACGCTCTGTCTCACGCCGTCTTCAAGATTCTCGTAGAGGCCAGCCCCTACGCCAGCTAACACGGCTGCGCCTAGAGTCTCAGGATCTTTGACCGCACAATAGACGGTTTGACGGTTCGTTACATCACCAATGATGCCCCGCCATATGGCACTGCGTGCCCCTCCCCCACCGATACGGAGCAAGGGTACTCTTATCCCGAGCTCACTTTCAAATATCTCCAGGTTGTGCTTCACGGCGTAGGCCACGCCCTCCAGTATGGCCCGTATAATATCAGAGCGTTTATGGGCCAGGGCCAGGCCCAGAAAGACCCCCCTCGCATAGGGATCCCAGATGGGTGAGCGTTCGGCCGCGATATAAGGCAAATAGATGACGCCGTGGGCACCGGAAGATGACTGGGCAGCCTCTTGACACAGAAGATCGTATGGGTCAGCTCCGATCTCCCTGGCTAAGACGCACTCTAACTGACCAAAAGTATCCCTGAACCAGCGTAATGAGGTCCCGGCTCCGTTGATTGCTGCGATGGTTAACCACAGGCCAGGTTGGGCATAGACACAGTTCAGGAAATGGTGATCAAAGGTAGGCCTGGAGAGGCAAGCGGCCAGTCGTGCGGCTGTCCCCATAATGATGAACGATTGATTGCTCTCGATGGCCCCCATAGCCAGCGCGGCCGACACCGTATCCATGCATCCAGCGATCACCGGAGTGCCAGCTAGCAACCCAGTATCAAGGGCCGTTGCGTTTGTTACTGTTCCAACGATGTCTGTAGAGGGATACAGTGAGGGAAGCTTAGCTAACGGCACCCCAGTGGCCTGGCAAATCTGCTCGGACCAGCAGAGGTTCTTGATATCGAAGAGCAAGGTGGTTGAGGCCCGTGAGAAATCGATGGTGAATTGTCCGGTTAGCCTGTGGACGATAAATCCGGTAGGCACCAGGAACTTACTCGTCCGAGCAAATATCTCCGGCTCATGCTCCTTGATCCAGAGAATAGAGGGTAGGGAGAATGTACCCGGACCGATATTGTTGCCAGCTATACCGAGAATCAGCTCGATCCCTACATTCTGAGTTAGCCAATCAACCTGGGAAGTTGCCCTTTGATCCCAGAGCATGATGGCCGGACGAAGGGGTGTTCCCTGATCATCAACAGCAACCAGGGCATTGGTGCAGCTTACGCCAATGCCGGCTATATCTTGAGGGACAACATCTGGTCTGTTCAGGATATCACGAATGGTCAAGGCCGTCGCCCTCCACCACTCATCTGGGTCCTCCTCAGCCCAACCCACCCTGCGGCTCTCCATCTGATACTCGCGATAGGCGCTGGCTACCTCTTCCCCGGCTTTAGTATAAAGAGTCGTCTTACATCCGGTTCCACCAATGTCTATACCTAAAAGGTATACGGGCATCTCTTCCCCTTATCTTCTGTAAGTCTGCTTCCCATTTGCTTGTTGTCTGGCCATAGCTAGGCGAAACCCAACCCCTTTTCCTTCAAGCTGAGGCAGTGTTGTCCGGCAATAATAAGGTGATCTAGAACTTCTATATCCAGAAGACGACCAGCGGCGACGATCTGGGCCGTAACCTGGATATCTTCCGAAGATGGGGCAGGATCGCCGCTGGGATGGTTATGTACGATGATGATGGCCGCGGCGTTCTGGCGGACGGCTTCCTTGAAGACCTCTCCCACACGAATAAGGGAAGCGTTAAGGCTACCGTCGTAGACTCGCCGGACGGCGATGAGGCGATTCTTCGTATCCAGGAGGATGACGCGGAATTGTTCCTGTTCCAGGATGGCCATCTCCAGGAGGAGCAAATCGGCCACGTCGGCTGGCGATCTAATTTGAAGACGCTCTTCTGGCTCTTCCTGACGCAAGCGCCTAGCCAGCTCTAACGCCGCCTTCAGCTGCGAGACCTTAGCCTGCTTCAGCCCCTTGCGAGCACAAAGATCAGCGATGGAAGCGCGGGCCAGCCCCCAAAGCCCACCGAATTCCAGAAGCAGGTTGCGGGCCATATCGGTGACCATCTCCCCGTGCCGACCAGTGCTCAGGATGATGGCTAGCAGTTCAGGGGTAGATAGAGAAGTGGGGCCGTGGTTAAGCAACCGCTCCCTGGGACGCTCGTTCGACGGCAGGTCTTTGATCGTTGGGCTATAGAGACCTTTCTGCCCCTCACGAACTCTTCGTTTTTTCGTTCTGATCTTCCCTCTTGTGCTAGATTTGAGAGAGGAAAGTGTCTTACCCTTACCTCTCTGCCGCAAGGCGTATTCTACCACAGGTCGGCTGCGGGGTGAAAGGTATCAAAGGGCCTTCTCAAATAGCCGAACTATGTCTCCCAGTTCTGTCTTACGTGGATTGACCAGGATGTTGCCGCTTTTCATCGCATCCTGGGCCATGGCCGGAATGGCTTCTGGCTGGACGCCAACCTCACGGAGAGTCCCTGGTATGCCGATCTGCTCACAGAGGTGCTTGACGGCCGAGACAGCCTTGAACGCTGCCTCTTCTACCGGCAAGCCAGCGACCTCTTCACTCATAGCTACGGCTATATCAATGAATTTTTGGGGTACACTGGTGAGGTTGAACTCCATTACATGGGGCAGAAGGATGGCATTGGCTATGCCATGGGGAATATCAAAATAGCCTCCCAGGGGGTGAGACATCGCGTGACAGTTGCCCAAACGAGTGTTGCTGAAAGCGAGGCTGGCCATCAGGCAAGCCATCAGCATATTATCCCTTGCCTGAAGGTCGTCCCCGTGGGCGACGGCGGTGGGGAGGTTACAGGCTACGAGTCTGATCGCCCCCAGGGCCAGACTTTCTGTGACCGGATAAGATGCCAAAGAAACGTAGGACTCAATGGCGTGGGCAAGGGTATCGATACCTACCGCCGCAGTGAGCCTGGGGGACATAGAGACAGTGAGTAGAGGGTCCAGGATGGCCAGGCGGGCCGCCGCATTAGGGCTGACAATAGTGAATTTAAATTTTCTGACTCGGTCAGTGACTACCACGTTGATCGTGACCTCGCTCCCCGTGCCAGCGGTGGTGGGGAGGCCGATCACGGGCAGTGCCGGCTGAGGAACCTTGTCGACCCCCTCGTAGTCGCTTATCCTACCACCGTTCGTAGCTAGAATGGCGATAGCCTTACTGGTATCAATGACGCTGCCACCCCCCACGCCAACGATGATCTCAGCGGCCGACTCCCTCAGAGCAAGCAGTCCAGCCTCCACTGTTTCAATAGAGGGGTTCGGTTCGACCTTATCAAAGATAGCGAATTTCATCCCGGCTGTCCTTAAGGAGGACTTGACCCCATTTGTTAGGCCTGCTTCGCTGACCCCTTTATCTGTCACCAATAGCACTTTGCCAACACCAAAATTACGGACAGCTTCGCCAGCCTTTTGGGCTGCGCCAATACCGTAAATAACGCTCGTGGGTGTTCTAAAGAATGATAGTCTCCTCATCGATTATCTCCCTTACAGAATTAAATCTACTGTGGGCATGACCTGTGTAATACCGTTGAGATAGGAGCAGTACGGCTACTCATCACAGCTGCGAAGCGCTTCAAGGTCTCTGTTAGAAGGGCAATCATCTCCTCAATCTCTTGCTTGGTTATGACAAGTGGTGGCATCAGGAGAAAGTGATCACCACGCAGGCCATCAATGGTTCCATCCCCGGCGTAGATGATCAACCCCTGCTCCAGGGCAAGCTGATCGATAAGGCGATAGGCCTTCGCTTCCGGTGGGAATGGCTCTTTGGTCTCTTTATCAAACACCAGCTCTATGCCAGCCAGCAACCCACGGCCTCGCACATCACCCACGTAAGGCATATCCTTCACTCTCTCAAGCAGGGAGAAAAGATATTCTCCGCTTTCCTTTGCAGCGTGGACTATGTTCTCCCGTTGGATAATGTTCAGTACGGCCACCCCGGCCCGGCAAGAGATCGGGTTGCCGGCGTATGTAAAATTATGTTCGAACCGACCTGATCCTGCTTTGAAGGCCTCAGCAATCTTGTCGGCGAAGATTACGGCTCCCAGGGGAGCATAGCCTCCACTGATGCCCTTGCCAGCAATGATGATGTCTGGCGAGAAGGCCCAATGTTCGAAACCAAAGTTGCGGCCCGTCCGACCAAATCCGGTGATCACTTCGTCAACGATTAAGAGCACGTCATATTTATCACAGATGCGCCTGATGATAGGAAAATACTCCGCAGGGGGCACCGTTGCTCCAGCCGCAGCGCCGACGATCGGTTCGGCGATGAAGGCGGCGATTTTGTCTGCTCCCTCTTTCTGAATCGTTTCCTCGAGGGCCCAGGCGCAATCTATCTGACAGCCTGGATAGTTTTTATCGAAGGGGCAGCGATAACAATAGGCCGGAGGGATGTGCGGATGATCAGCCAGCAATGGTGTATGGCGACTTCGTCGTCCCATGTGCCCTCCTATAGATAGAGCCAAAATAGTGTTGCCATGAAAGCCCTGCCATCGACCAACAACCTTGTATTTCGTCGGTTTACCGATCTCTAAATAGTATTGTCTGCTCAGCTTGATGGCCGTCTCCACTGCCTCAGATCCGCCACAGACAAAGAAGGACCAGCAAAGGCTGGGTGGTGCGATCTCAGCCACCTTCTCGGCTAGCTCGAGCAGGGCGGTATTGTTAAAACGCAGGCCGTGGACGAAGGGAATCATGGTGGATTGCTCGTAAATAGCTTTGGATATTGCGTTCACCCCATAGCCCAGTGATACTACCCCAACACCGGCAGCTGCATCCAAATACCGTTTTCCCTCAGCGTCGAACACGTAGATGCCTTCACCGTGGACAAAGGTTCGATAGGCGGCGTCGACCTCAGCGCGGAAGAGCTTACCACCCATAAGGACCTCCCTAAAGTAGTTTTTGTATCTCAGTCAATGTGAGCTCCCCCATTGACATCCATAACCTCGCCAGTGATCCATTCGGCCTCATCTGAAGCGAGGAAAAGGATGGCGTTAGCAATATCCTCTGGTCGGCCGAGTCGTCCCAAGGGTAAATCGCGCAGGATAGCCTCTTTTCTCTCCGGCAACAGCGGTCCCCCCATGAAGTCGGTATCTATAGTGCCGGGGCAGATGACGTTGCTCGTTATGCCATAGGGGGCCATCTCCCTGGCCACAGCCTTGGCGAAACCAAGTACCCCAGCCTTGGCCGCACAGTAGTGGGCACCGCCATAGTATCCTCCTCCCCTTTTGGCCGATATGGAGGAGATGCTGATGATTCGACCGCTTCGCTGTTTGATCATCACGGGTAACACAGCTTTTGTGAAAAGGAAGGTGCCTTTGAGATTAACGGCGATTATGTGTCCCCAATCGTCCTCAGTCATTTCCAGAAGGCCGACCTTTTGGGTCGCCCCGGCATTATTGACGAGGATATCAATGCGCCCGAAGTGAGCCAGTGTCTCTTCCACAGCATGGACAATCTGCCTCCCATCAGTAACATCAACCCGAAGGGCCAGGGAGCGGCGTCCCAAGGTTTCAATCTCCCTGGCCACCTCTCTGGCTCCCTCGATATTATGTCCAGCGATGACTACCATATCGGCCCCGGCAGTGGCCAGGGCCAGGGCAGCAGCGCGGCCTATTCCCCTTGAGGAGGATACCCCTGTTACTATGGCCACTTTGCCACTTAGATTCATAACCATACTAACCCCTTACTAGAGCATTGAATAGCTCTCCCATCGTCCACACCCACTTGCGTGGTGTCCTATGCAAGTAGGACATGGTCGATTTGCGTAGATTCATAGCTTTTTAGCGTAGGGTGCGCAATGGCTTAAGCCAGAGCCCCAGTTGCAACTTCAGCCTATCATCGGCGTTCTCTAGATCTAGCCCGCATATCTTCTCTATCTTGGCTAGGCGCTGGTCTAGGGTATTCCTATGGATGTAAAGCGCCCTGGCTGTCCGGCTGCGGTTGCCATTCCTGCGAAAGAGCTCTTCCAGCGTTCGAATTAGATCGCTGTTATGTTTGCGGTCAACTTCTTCAATCTTAGCGATGTAGCGATCCCAATAACGGTCGATCTCTTCCCTCCCATCCCTATGCAGAAAAAGTTGATAGATGCCCAACTGCTCGTATTCGATGATTGTACTGGTATCCCAGACCATTCTACCCACCTGTAAGGTCTGCTCCGCCTCACGATAGGCTGTCTGTATCTCAGCAACACCGGTATGTCGGTTGCTGAGGCCGATCGATACTCCGGTATTCCCAAGGGTTGGCGTCGCGTTTTGCCTGATCTGTTCGGCCAAGGTATGGGCTGAGCCGCTATCACCTTGGCTCAGCGAATAAAAAATAACAATGTAGTCATCACGGTGCGTGAGCATCACCGCTGCTCTGGCTGTGGCCAGGGTTTCTTTCACCGCATCGAAGAAGCGTCGTTTAATATGACTAACGAAGGCCTCACCTTTATCCCTATGATCGGTACGGAGCTTCTCAATCTCATCGATCTGTATGGTCAATATCTGATAGGGTTGGGAGAAATCATAGCCGAGGAAACTTGCTCTCCGCTTGATGCTCTCTGCTGAGACATAGCTGCCACTGAGAACATCGTCAAAGAGCTGGTTGCTGAGTCTACTATCGATCTCGTGGATTTCTCTCTCCTTAATCAACTCTATGGTAATAACATTGGCAGCCTCTTCGACCAGAACTAGATCTTGGTTGCTTAGCTTGTCATAGCTCTGTCCCAAAAGAAGAAAGCCATAAACCTCTCCTTTGAGTAGGATCGGTTTGGCGGTATGGGCGATGTCTTCGGCAGAAGGATAGCGGCCTATCTCAGCGATACTGCGACTCTTACGAATCTTGCTCAGAAGTCCAGCCTCATCTAGGCTGGCAAGAAGGTCGGTGGAGAACCTCTGTTGCCTTAGAACATCAGCCCAAATCCTATCTACAGGTATGTTCTCAGAATACTCGGCCAAGAGATTGAACTCTTTGTCCAGAGCCAGCACCGGACACTTTAAGGCCAGCCCCAACATGCGGAGGATGGCCGATAGTCCCTTGCCACCTAACATAGCCTCTACAAAGCGCCGATAAATATACTTAGAGCGTTTTGATTCCTCGTATTCCCTCTGGATGATCGCCTTGGAGATCTCCTCCGTGATATCAACGAAACGAACCTCTTTTGGGATCAACAAGAGAGGCAGGGAATAGCGAATGGCGGAGGCGATTAACTCATCAATGACCTCTGGGGTGAGGCAAGGATCGCGGGCGATTAACAAACCAGCGCCGCCAGCCTCGGAGACACTTTGCACAAGCGACCTGGCCGTATCTTTGGAGAGTATAGTCAATCCTGTGCTGATGACCAGCTCCCCACCCCGCAGCCATTGCCCAACATCAGGAAGGTCTGAACAGTGTACCCACGCTATTTTGTTATCAAGTCGGGACCAGCCAGCGACGACCTCAGCCTGCTGTAGAGAAGTTAGTTGCAGGGCTTCACTGATTGTAATGAACATAAGTTCACTCCCTAGTTAGGACACGATGACCAAAAAGCAGGAACTTCGTTCAATCTCCTTAATCATCAGTATAATTCTCCCAAGGCATATTGTCAATAATTTGGGGCGAAATAAGGCTCAAAATAAGCGAGTATGAGGCTGAATAATGTGCAGTTTGCACATTTCCTGTCCCTAAAATGTAGACATTACGATACTTGGAGATCATCTTTTTATTGTGTATGCTGTCTATGGAGGTTTGAGCTGTGGACCCCATAATTCTTGATTGGACAAGACGGGCTATCGAAGAAGCCTATTTACAACGCACCCCCAGGTCGAGAGAGCTGCACCAGCGGGCCTGCCAGCATCTCCCTGGGGGTGACACGCGCAGCGTCACCTATTTCAGACCCTATCCAACCTATATCGCTCAGGCCGGAGGCTATGAGTTACTGGATGTTGATGGACATAAACTCATCGACTTTCTGAACAATTATACGGCGCTGATTCTGGGCCACGCCCATCCTGATGTGGTGCGGGCTGTCAGCGCACAGCTACGGAAGGGCAGCGCATATGCGGCCCCCAGCGAAAGTCAACAGCGGTTGGCCCAGCTCATCTGTCAGCGCGTACCGTCTGTGGAGAAGATTCGTTTCTGTAACTCTGGTACGGAGGCGGTGATGAATGCCATCAGGGCGGCGCGAGCCTTCACCAAGAAAAGCAAGGTCCTCAAGGTAGAAGGGGCGTATCACGGAGCCTATGATGTCGTTGATATAAGCATCCAACCAGATTTGGGCCGTGCCGGACCTCCTACTGAGCCTAAGCCGGTCCCGGAGAGCAAGGGTATAACGGAAGGGGTGCTTGGCGAGGTATTAATTGTGCCCTTCAATGATAAGCAGGCAGCAGCACGGGCGATAGAGCGAAACAAAGATGACCTGGCGGCCATAATCATCGAGCCAGTATTGGGGACAGCCGGGGTCATCCCTCCCCAAGACGATTACTTGACCTTTATAAGAGAAGTAACGGCTGAGAACGGCCTCTTACTCATCTTTGATGAGGTCCAGACCATGAGACTGACGCCGGGTGGCGCGCAACAATATTACAACGTAAAGCCGGATATTACGGTCTTCGGTAAACTGATCGGTGGGGGTTTCCCCATCGGAGCCTTCGGTGGACGCGAGGACATCATGGCTATGTACGATCCTGAAAGCCCGGAACCGCTCCATCAATCGGGCACCTATAACGGTAATCCGATATCGATGACCGCAGGAATTGTAACCCTGGAGAAACTGACCACTCCGGTCATCGCCAGGCTTAACTCTCTTGGCCATAAGCTGCGCCAGGGTATTCAAGAGGTTTTCAGCGACCTGGGGATCGAGTCCCAGGTAACCGGCATCGGTTCACTGCTCAATATCCATTTTACACCGCTTGAGGTCTGTGACTATCGAACAGCGGCGATGGCGAATAAGGACCTGATCCATCTCTTACACCTGTCATTACTGAACCGTGGCATATACATCGCCCGACGTGGAATGCTTAACATTTCAACCCCTATGACAGAGGCCCAAATACAGCTGGCCATCGAGGCTGTTCGTAGTTCATTGTTGGAGGAGATGAGCCCCGTTTTAGCCCAGTTTAAGAAGGACTGTCTGATTGTCCATCATTCATGGGGTAAATCTGAATACAATAATCGAGGTGGGAAGCATGTCAGAGTGTGACCTGCTGATTAGGGGCTGTCAGATCATCCTTCCAGACCTGACGGTTTTGGATGAGGGGGCCATTGCCATCACTAAGGATAAGATTGCGGATATTGGTCAGCTGTCTGATATCGAGACGAGATATCAACCCAAGGCCGTTTTGGAAGCGCGAGACAAGCTGGCCATGCCAGGTATGGTGGATGGGCACACTCATACCGTGCAACAGTTCTTACGTGGTGGCATCGTTGATGAGTACCCGATCGTTTGGATACGTATCCTTGTGCCCTATGAGAGTCGGCTAGATGCAGACGATCGTTATCAGGCGGCCATGCTCTGCTGCCTGCAAATGATTAAGGCTGGTATCACCACCTTCGCCGATTCTGGCAGCGGGGATATGGAGCCCGTCATCCGGGCTGTCCATGAAACGGGGATGCGAGCGGCCATCACGCGCATGACGCGAGATTGTGGCGATTTCATCCCTGAAATATTCAAGGATGCGGCGCCGATTGCCGTGCGTAAGACTGAGGACCTCTACAGGCAGTTCCACGATTCAGCCGATGGGCGTGTACGTATCTGGTTTTCGGTGACCAGCCCTATGACTACCTCTCCCGAACTGGCGGAATTGGTTGCGGCCGCAGCCAAAGAATATAACACGGGCATCCATATCCATCTGGCCGAGCACCTCAGGGAGGTTGAGCATTGTTTGGTCAACTACAGGCTGCGCCCGGCCGAATATCTCGATGCCCATGGGATTCTAGGCCCGAATCTGCTGGCTGCCCACGCTGTGCAACTGGCTGACCGTGAAGTGAAGCTGTTAGCGGAGAGGCAGGTCAAGGTTATTCACTGCCCCATAGCTAACCTGACTAATCAGGGTTTCACGAAGACGCCCTTGATGAAGGCCTTAGGGACGTGTATCGGGTTAGGCAACGATGGGGCGCATACGGCTGACCTTGACCTTTTCGGGGCTATGCGTATACTGAAGTGTGCTATGCAAGCTCGCCACGGATTGCCGATTTTTGATCCACGGGCGTTGCCCGTTCCAGACCTCTTCCGCATGGTGACTATTGATGGGGCACGAGCCTTGCTTTGGGATGAGGAGATCGGCAGCCTGGAGAAAGGCAAGAAGGCCGACATCGTGCTTCTTAATTGGCGACAGCCTCATTTCTATCCGACACGCAGCGTGTTGCAAACCCTGGTTATGGTCGCTTCCCCTCGAGATGTCAGCGATGTAATCATCGATGGGCGCTTGGTGCTGAAGGATCGCGAGTTCACTTACCTAGATGAAGAGGCAATCATGGCGGCGGCCGGCAAGCAGATGAGGAAAATTCTTGGTCGTAAGGAGTAGGAGATGCCTTCCATACTAATCCGTAATGGGACTGTCGTCACTATGGCTGGTGAACAGATTATCGAGGATGGGGCCATCTTCATCCAGGGGGCACGCATCGTTGAGGTTGGTCCAAGCAGCCAGATTGTCAGTCGGCATAAGGCCGACAGGGAGATCGATGCGACCGCTAAGATCGTTATGCCTGGTCTCATTGATGCCCATTATCACACCTGCCAGCAGTTCCTGCGCAGTATGCTTGCCGATATTGCGCGACGCGGTCAGGTACGTTTTCCTATCTGGAAGAACTATTTTATCCCCTTTGAGTCTCGTCTTAATGAGGATGATGTTTATCTGAGCGGAATAGCGGCCTACACGAATATGATCAGGGTGGGGACGACCTGCATCTCCGAGCACGGTGGACGGCATCCACACAAGATGGCTCGGGCCATGGAAAAAGTTGGCATTCGTGGCCTCCTGGCCGAATCGACGATGGATATGCCGGACCCCGAGCTGCCTCGTAATATGGTCTTCTCCACGGAGGAGGCTATGGCCAAAAACGTGGACCTGGTCAGAAGATGGCCTGGGAAAGGTGACGACCTGGTCAAGGGTTGCTTCTCCCTCCGTCAGATCATCGTCTGTACCCCGGAACTTTTCCAGGATTTTACCAGGTTGGCTGAACGATATGATACGATGATCCAAACCCACTTGGCTGAGGGAACCTATGAGATTGAGTACGCCATCAAGAAGCATAACCTGAGACCGGCGGAGTATTTGAAAAAGATCGGTGCCTTGAGCCCTCGCCTCCTGGCTGCTCATTCGGTCCTTCTCTCTGATCGGGAAGTGGAGCTCTACGCTGAACATGGGGTTAAGGTGGCCCATTGTCCCTCAGGCAACTTCACCGGGTTGGGCATGACCAAACTGCCCTTGATGCGCCGTTTGGGGATAGCGGTGGGCATCGGCTCCGACGGTGCTTCGGGAGGCAGTATTGATCTCTTTCAGGCGATGAACATCTCCCACATTGGGCAGGTTCTCCACTATGGCACGCCCTATTTGGACCGTGAGGCCACTTCGCCGTACGATTGTCTGGCGATGAGCACGATAGGTGGCGCCCACGCTGTTGGCTTAGATAAGGAGATCGGTAGCCTGGAGCCGGGCAAAAAGGCTGATGTGATCATCCTGGATACAGCCGATTTGGACGCGCAGCCGATGTATGATCCGATCTTCACCATCGTCAAGTGCCTGCGGGGCAAGCACGTGGAAACGGTTATTGTTAATGGCCAGTTAGTGATGGAAAAACAACGCATGCTGACTGTCGATGAGGAAGAGATTCGGCGACAAGTAGTAGAAAGGGCACCGCAGCTATATACTATAGTTAGTCAATTCACTTAAAGGAGAGGATGATGCAAGGCGCTGTTCCCCTAGAGGGCTCTGAATTTGAGGAGGTCCAGCCGCATATTCTCTGTCGGAAAGGCGATGTGGCCAGGTATGTCTTTGTGCCTGGCGACCTCACCAGGGCCAGGCGGATCGCTGAACATTTCCAAAACGCGCGCAAGGTGGCCGAGAATCGAGAGTATGTAGTTTATACTGGGGAAGTTGACGGGGTGCAGATGTCCGTATGCTCTACCGGCATTGGGTCCCCCTCGGCGGCCATCGCTGTTGAGGAATTAGGCAAGATAGGGGCTGACACCTTCATCAGGGTAGGCTCCGCCGGAGGGATGCAGGAGAATGTTAACCCGGGCGATATAGTGGTTGTCACGGCCGCCTACCGCGGCGAGGGCACCTCTCGCCAATACCTGCCGCCCGAATTCCCAGCTATGGCCGATCGCACCGTCACGGACGCCTTGGTGCGCGCTGCCAGGAGGTTGGGGTATCCCGTGCACATAGGCTTGGGCTCATCTGGAGATGCCTTCTATGCCAAGAAGCCTGAGGGTCACCTGGAACTACTGCATCAGGCTGGTGTTCTGGCTGGTGAGATGGAGTGTTCAGCCGTTTTCGTCGTGGCTACGCTACGGCGTTGGCGAGCGGGTGCGATCGTAGCCATCGACGGGAATGTCATCCGGCGGGAGAGAAAGACACCAGCAACGGAGCCACTCTTCCGCCAGGCTGAGGAGCGGGAGATACAAATTGCCATTGAGGCGGTGAAGATTTTAGCTGAAGAGGGGTCATAAACTAGTCAAGCATTGTACAGGGTTTGAGCATTGTTTCCACGAGCATGAGGTGAGAAGGAATGAGGGTCGTAGCACTTCCCGATCTGTTGCGGGAGAGGAGCCTCGAGTCTCTATTGAAAGAGAGGGGACTAGCCTTATTGTTCCTAGCTCCCAGCCTGCTGGTGCTCCTGGTATTGATCGGCTGGTCGGTAGGATACGCCCTCTTCCTGAGCTTTCAGAATGTAATCGTAGTGGGTGGCCGGGTAGGATACGAATTCATAGGCTTACGCAACTACCTGGCTTTCCTGGAGGATGCTCGACTACAGCAAACTCTTTCCCAGACCTTTATCTATAGCGTCTTTCGCGTTACCAGCATAATGCTGATCGCTATGGTGCTGGCCCTGGTTCTGAACCGAGCCCTTTTTGGGATACGGATATTCAAGGTTCTCTTTCTCATCCCCTGGGCCCTCTCTTACGTCGTCAATGCCCTGGTGTGGGGCTGGATCTACCACGGTAACTTCGGCGTCCTGAATGCCATCCTATCTAACCTACGTTTGATCGACCGCTATCACGTCTGGCTGGCTGAGCCTAGAGAGGCCATGGCCGTGATAATTTTCGCTGACGTTTGGAAGGCCGTCCCCTTTGCAGCCTTAATGCTTTTGGCCGCGCTACAGACTGTTCCCCGTGAGCTAGAGGATGCGGCCATGGTTGATGGGGCCGGGGGCTGGGCCTGCTTTCGCCACATAACCTTACCCTGGCTGAAGCCAGTTATCCTCGTCCTTATGGTTATAGAGACGATGTGGGCCCTTAAGACCTTTGATCTCATCTGGGTGCTTACCAAAGGTGGTCCACTAGATGCTACTATGGTCCTGAACGTTTATGCTTATCAACAGACATTCCAGTTTTTCAACTTCGGTTATGGCTCGGCTGTGGCTTATCTCATCACGATGGTGATCCTGACGTTGACCTGGCTATATTTCATCGTGTTACGCGGTTTTGAGGAATAGCCGACTGCAAAGCAGGAGGGGGGACCAGAGGTTGAGGAGCATTTCTGAATGCCATCTATTAGAGGAGGTGAGATAAAGATTTAGGCAAACAATTGGAGAGACGATGACGCGGCGTGTTGTAGGGGAGTAGTTTTTGAAATGGTTGATTTGCTCAACCAACTGAAAGAGAGGAGTAGAGGCGATGCAAGAAGTTGATAGGCTGACCAAGTTGTTCACGCAAGGGAAGATCAGTCGCCGGGAATTCATCGTGCGAGCTACGGCCTTAGGGCTCTCCATCCCCAGTGTAGCTGCCCTTCTCTCAGCCTGTGCCCCAGGTCCGCCCGCGGCGACACCAACGCCCCTCGTAAAAGAGATCACCTGGCCCTATGATGTTTACGATTTCTGGGTGAACCAGGCTAAGGAGTTCACCAAGAAAACAGGCATCAAGGTGAAGTATGAGTCGGTCCCCTTCCCCCAGCTGCATGATAAGTTCCTGGCCTCGTTTATGGCTGGTGGTGCCGAGTATGATGCCGTGCACGTGCGGGATGACTGGGTGGGGGAGTTCGCCCCGAAGGGCTGGTTGGAGCCGCTGGATAAGTGGGTCACTAAGGAGATGAAGGCGGAAAACTACCCCAAAGCCTTCGATTACCTGAGCTATAAGGGTAAGATCTATGGTGTTCCCCGCTACATTTGGCTCTGGCAGTTCTACTACAATAAGGAGCTCCTGGCTGCGGCCGGCTTCAAGGAGCCGCCGACGACCTGGGACGATGTGAGGGCTATGGCCAAGAAGTTGACCAAGCCACCGCAATATGGCTGGATCGCTACTTATGGGGGGTTCCTCTCCGTCAACATGTTCACTGTACGCCTGCGGGCTGAGGGTGGGGAATTTATGAAGGATGATGCCCCCACCTTTAATTCTCCAGAGGGACTGAAGGCTCTGGAGTTTATGGTAGATATGATCAAGGATGGAAGTGTTGACCCCAGCTCGTTCGAGATGGCTACCACCGGCCCGATGACGGACATCTTCATCCAGGGCCGTGTGGCCATGATGATCAGCACACCGCCCACGCTCACGATGGCCGCTGATCCGGCCAAGTCTAAGGTGATTGGGAAGGTGGATGTGGCCCTCGCCCCTGGCAGCAAGTTGCGCAGCGCTGGCTTCAGCGAGCAGGGTGGTGTGGGCATCCCGGCCGCCTCGACGAAGAAGGAGTGGGGTTGGGAATGGGCCAAGTTCGTCTGTAGCCGCGAGCAACAGAAGAAGATGGCCATCGGCATCGGGCGCATTCCGACCATTCCAGACCTGCTGAAGGATCCTGAGGTGCAGGCCAAGTATCCGGCCGCGTTGATGGCTGCGGAGCAGATGAAGTATCCGATGGGCATGGCCGTCACTGTACCGCAGCAAAGTGAGATCAACACGGCCGTGGCTAACGAAATAGTGGCTGCCCTGCGCCTGCAAAAGTCGCCCAAGGAGGCGCTGGCCGACGCGGAGAAGGCCACCTTGAAGATCTTGGGCAAGAAATAACCGGGATTATGGCTGCTGTGATCCCGCTTTTCAGCGGGAATCACAGCAGCCCCTCCTGGAGAAGAGACTATCGAACAGCGGGGGTTCCAAGGGGGCACAGCCCTACTGCTGGGATGGCATGGGGGGACACAGCCCATATCTCCCTTTCTCCCGCTGGATGGGGGGCAGAGGGGCAAAGCCCTTCTGCTGGAGTTTGGGGTACCCCTAAATCTTTATTCCCCCTCTCCCGCAAGGAATAAGGGGTGGTCAAGGAGGGTATTTCCTCCTTGGAGGGTTCTAGGGCCCCGCCCTAGTTCTTTATTCCCCCTCTCTCGTCCCCCCTGGGGGGACGAGAGAGGGGGTCAGGGGGTGAGGGCATCTTCCCCAGGGGTTCCAAGGAGGCGCAGCCCCTTTGGTCTTTCCGCAGGAAGGGCTACCTTGAACCCCCCGTGGGGGGTTTGGGGGGAGATGTTTGACACTCTATAAAGAAAGACCTTAACCATCTTCGAAAGGGAAACATTGAACGAACCACGACGCAGGAACTTATTGGCCCAGACTGATGAGGCCATCACAGTTAAATTGCCGGCTAGATGGACGCTGCGCAGAAAGGCTATCTCTAAATTTTTAGCACAGGTAGCCTTTACGATCGGGGCGTGGCTATTAGCCGTCTACGTCGTGGCCCCCTTCGTCTGGACCTTGTTTTCCAGCTTCGAGACCAGAGCCCAACTTTTCTCCAGGCCACCCACCTGGTTTCCGACGATGCTTTATTTGAAAAACTACCAGGAGATACTGGCCGATCCCACTTTACTCGCCTCGCTACGGAACAGCGCTATAGTGGCCACCTTCACAACCCTAGCCGCTTTGTGCCTCGGTTCCTTGGCTGCTTACGCCTTCGCTCGCCTGCAGTTGCCCCGCAAGAACACTCTTTTTGTGCTCATCCTGGCTACGCAGATGCTACCGGGTATGGCTATTTTGATCCCTATGTATGTAACCATGCGCAATTTGGGTCTGATCTATACCTACCAGGGTCTGATCATTGCTTATTTAACCTTCAATCTACCCTACGTTATCTGGCTACTGCGAGCCTTCTTCGTGTCCATCCCTGCCGAAATCGAGGATGCAGCCCGGGTTGATGGCTGTTCGCGTCTGGGGGCTATCATACATGTCGTTTTGCCCTTATCGGCTCCTGGATTCATCAGCACTGGTATCTTTGCCTTCATCGGGGCCTGGAACGAGTTCCTCTTCGCCTCGGTGATGACCAGTACAGCCACTAAGACCTTCCCCGTGAGGATGGCCCACTTCATCGGTGAGGAATGGACGGCATATGAGCGCATGTTCGCCGCCGCGGTAATCGGAACGATACCAATATTAATCCTGGTGGCCATCTTCCAACGCTACATTATCAGAGGCTTAACCGAAGGAGGACTTAAGTATTAGATGGATACATCTCCCATCCCAGAAACGGCGGTTGAGCACTACAGCCTAACTCACCCCAACTCTGGGCAGTTATATGCTGCCGCCCTTAAGGTCTTCCCCAGCGGCGTTACCCATGACAATCGTTTTCTCCGCCCTTTCCCGATTTATGTCAACAGAGCGATGGGTTCGCGCAAATACGATGTGGATGGGAAAGAGTACGTTGACTATGCGATGGGACATGGTGCTCTCCTGCTCGGCCACGGCCATCCGGCCATCGTTGAAGCCATCACTCAACAAGCAGCCAAGGGAACTCATTGGGGGGCATGCCACGAGCTGGAGATAGAATGGGGGCAGCTCGTACAGCGGCTCTTCCCTTCCGCTGAGCGTGTCAGATTCACGGCCTCAGGCACCGAGGCCACCATGCTGGCCATCCGCCTGGCACGAGCCTGGACAAAAAGAACCAGGGTGCTGAAGTTCGAAGGACATTTTCACGGCTGGCACGACTATCTGGCGCCGGCCATACGCCCTCCCTTCGATAGACGCTCAATTGCGGGCATACCTGATGGTGTTGTTGATCTGCTCGTCGTTGCTCCAGCCAACGATCTGGCCGGGTTGGAGCGTATCCTATCTGAAGACAAGGACATAGCGGCGGTTATCCTCGAGCCCTCTGGTGCAGGCTGGGGCACGATACCCCTCCAGACAGACTTTCTCCTGGGGCTGCCCACTTTGACCCAAAAATTTGGCAATGTTCTCATCTTCGATGAGGTAATTACCGGTTTTCGCTGGTCGCCTGGTGGCATTCAAGCGCTGTACAACCTGCGTCCTGACCTCACCTGTTTGGCTAAGATCCTGGCCGGGGGTCTACCGGGTGGTGCCGTGGCTGGGCGAGTCGATATTATGTCTTTGCTGGATATGGAGAGAGGTGGTCAGGACAACCTTGCCCGTCCACCCCATCATGGCACCTTCAATGCCAATCCTCTCTCCGCGGCTGCTGGCATCGCCATTTTACAGATTGCTTCTACTGGCGAACCACAGCGGGTGGCCGACCGATTAGCGGCCCAGCTTCGGATGGAGATGAACGCTATCATCGATCGGCGAGGGGCGCCGGGTTGTGTTTACGGCGAAAGCTCAGTATTTCACATCTTCCTTGGACAGTGTCCCAAACGGGGAAAATGTGATCGAAGCCTGTGCAGCCATTCCCCCAGTGCCCTGCGTGGTCTTCCATCCCCTCTTAGTCACGCCTTGCGCCGGTCATTACTTGATGGAGGGGTGGATTTGCTCGGCAGTGGAGGAATGCTATCTGCGGCACACACTCAGGAAGACGTAGAGAGGACAGTAAGGGCCCTTGAAATGACCGTAGATGCTCTCTCCGCAGAGGGGCTGCTGGGCGGATAGACGGCGATCCCCTGAATTTCCCCCGAAAAATATCTACAAGAGGAGCACTTTATGGCTACTACAGCTATCCAATA
The DNA here is from genome assembly GCA_023475225.1 of Chloroflexota bacterium. Taxonomy (NCBI): domain Bacteria; kingdom Bacillati; phylum Chloroflexota; species Chloroflexota bacterium. Next base: position 90,811 of record JAMCVK010000035.1, on the reverse strand, counting down.
CGGTGTGGGACCTATTGGCAGTGCTATCATCGAGCTTGCTTTGCAACGGGGTATCGAATTCACTGGGGCTATCGACATCGATCCCCAAAAGGCAGGACGTGACCTTGGTGATGTGGCCGGTCTGGATTGGCGCCTGGGCATCAAGGTGTCCGGTGATGCGGAAGCTGTGCTTAAGGCCAGTAAGGCTGATATCGTCTTCCACTCAACCGGCTCTTATCTGCACCAAACATTGCCTCAGTTACGTCAAGTGTTACAGGCAGGGATGAATGTTATTTCCACCTGTGAAGAGATGGCCTATCCTAAGGCTCAACATCCGGACATAGCCGAGGAGCTTGGCCAGATGGCCAAGCAGAACGGCGTATCCATCCTGGGCACCGGCATCAATCCGGGCTTCTTAATGGATGCTCTACCTATTTTTCTGAGCGGCGTCTGCCGCGAGGTACGGCGCATATGGGTGAGGCGCATCGTTGATGCCTCTCTGCGCCGCCTGCCCCTCCAGAAGAAGATCGGCGCAGGGCTGAGCGTGGCCCAGTTTCAGCGGAGGGTGGCTGAAAGAGCAGTACGCCACGTTGGGCTCAGGGAGTCGATGATGATGGTAGCTGATGCCCTCGGTTGGCCGCTGGATGAGGTGAAGGAAACTGTAGAGCCGGTAATCGCTGAAAAGGTGGTACGCAGCCAGTATATAGAGGTGCCGCCGGGACATGCGCTGGGTGTGAAACAGATTGGACAGGGACTGACTAAAGGGGAAGAGCGGATCAGACTTGAGCTCCAGATGTACCTTGGGGCCACAAGCCCTCAGGACTCTATCTTTATCATGGGCGCACCTGACGTGGATATGACTATCAAGGGTGGTGTACATGGTGACTTAGCTACGGCGGCCGTGGTATTGAACGCTGTACCCCAAGTCATCGCTGCCCCGGCCGGACTCCTCACCATGTTGGATATACCCCCTATCCATGCCTGGCCAAGGAGGTCAGCCTAGGGGATCTCTGCAAACGATGCACATAGGTGGCCTGACCGACGGTTATTCCTACGGTGTCTGCTCACGACGTCTCTCTAAAGCGCGCTTGGCCAGCTCTTTGGCCTCAGTGAAATCCAACTCGCTACGGCTGTAGGCTAAGGCATACCAGTCCATCTTGTTGGTACCACGGAGTATTCCACCAAGGATCGTTTCCGGCCCGTCTCGGGCGATCTCCCGAATAGAACCGGGCTCAAAACGCTCAGCTGTCTGAAGGATGGCCACGTATTGGGTCGTTGTCCGTTTCCACTCGATAGGACGTTGTAATTTTAAATTCGTCATTATTCTATCCTTCCTGGGCCGTCTTGGCCTCAGGTTTTTCTTCCCTGAGGTAGCCTCGTAAGCCCTCGGCCATCTCGCGCAGGCGGTGGTCCACCCGGGCATTGACAGTGCCCTCCGGGAATTTCCCATCCTCCTGCATCTGTCCCGCCTCAACTCCAGTCAGGATGGAGACCCCCTGGTCGATGGTCTGCACAGGATAGATGTGGAATTGGCCTTTTTTGGCCGCTTCCACCACATCCTCCCGGAGCATCAAGTTCTTTACATTGCTCTGGGGGATAAGGGCTCCTTGTTCGCCGGACAGTCCTTTGGCTCGGCAGACATCGAAGAAGCCTTCGATCTTCTGGTTGACACCACCGATAGCTTGAATCTCCCCTTTTTGGTTGACGGAACCGGTGATAGCTAATCCCTGTTTAATGGGCAGCCCAGACAGGTGGGATAGTAGAGCATACAGCTCGGCGCTGGAGGCGCTATCTCCCTCCACCTCTTCGTAGCTCTGCTCGAAAACAACGCGTGCGGCGAGGGTTAAGGGTTTGTTCTGGGCATATTTATTGGCTAAGTAGCCGCTCAGGATCAGCATACCTTTAGTATGGATACGTCCACCGAGCTTTGCCTCTCGCTCAATATCGATGATTCCTTCCCTTCCCAAGCCAATACTGGTACTGATCCTGACCGGCCGTCCAAAGGAGAAATCTCCCATATCGATAACTGACAATCCGTTTACCTGTCCTACCGCTTCCCCGGCGATGTCGATCATGATCGTACCGCGTTCGATCATCTCCTGAATTCGCTCTTGAATGAGGCTAGCACGGTAAACCTTCTCCTCGATGGCCCGCTGTACGTGAGCGCTGGTCACATAAGGGGAGCCATCTTGGGTGGCCCAGAAAGTGGCCTCGCGTATGATGTCGGCCGTCTCGGCGAACTTAGTGGAGAGTTTTTTCTGATCCTCGGCGAGGCGGGCGGCGTACTCCACAACCTTAGCCACAGCCGAGTTCTCCATTTGCTTCAGGTTCTCTTTATGGCACAAGGTGCAGATGAAAGTGGCATAATCTCTAACATTCTTTTCTGTCCAATCCATCCGGCTATCGAAATCAGCCCTGACTTTGAAGAGTTCATTGAAATCTTCGTCCCAGGTATAGAGGAGATGATAGAGCAACGGACTACCGATGAGGATCACCTTGGCCTCCAGGGGGATAGGTTCTGGTATCAGGCTCTTCGTGACGACGAAGCCCAGGCGCTCCCCCACCTCCTCGACGACGATCTCGTTATTTCTGAGGGCTCTTTTTAAGGCATCCCAAGAGAAGATGTTGCGCAACACATCCTCCACAGGAAGGACGAGATAGCCGCCATTGGCTTTGTGCAGGGAACCACCCTTAATTAAAGTGAAGTCGGTCACCAGGGCCCCCAATTGAGCCTCCTTTTCTATCCGTCCGAAGAGGTTGGTGTAGGTCGGATTCAAGGCGATAACTACAGGTGCTCCCTGAGCCTCAGCGTTATCCACCACGACATTCACCTCGTATTTTCGGAAGGCCAGCTCTCTCAACCAGGGGGTGGGGAGGGGAGAGGAGGGTTGGGGCTCTGCTTCTGGTCTGAACTGGGCGAAGTTTTCGACGATGTCTTCCTGCACCTCGTGTAGATAGGTTACAACCTCTGGGAACTCTTTATACTTTTCAATCAGGTCGGCGATCAGATGGCCTACTGCATTAAGGACGACCTGTTGGTCTAGCTTCCTTAGTTGCTCCTGAGAATCTTTCTCCCAACCTCGCACCTGCCTCACCGCCGCCTTTAGTTCCGTTTCCAGTCGTTCTCGCTTTTTGGCTATCGTTTCCTTGGCTTCTGCACTTAACGACATGAATTCCTGGTCGCTAAGGGGCTTACCGTTTACGACAGGAATGATAAGGAGCCCCATGGGGGTGCTCTGGATAACGAATCCCTCCTGACGAGCCTCATCATCCAGCCTGGTGAAAAGCTCCCCCCGCTGTCGCTGGAAAGCGGTCACGATTTCCTCCCGCTTGGCGGCGTATTCTTCTCCCTCGAAGGCTTTGGGTATCGTGATACGTGCCCCCTCTATCAAGCGGCGCACATCTCTTTGCAGTTGTTTCCCCCAACCCGAGGGGAGCCTGAGGGCCTTAGGGCGATAGGGCTCGCGGAAATTATTAACGTAACACCAATCAGGGGGTACCGCCTTATCCCTGGCCAATCTCTCCAGGAAGGACCTGACCGCCGTAGTTCTCCCTGTGCCAGGGATACCAGAGACGTAGATGTTGAAGCCTTGTTCCTGAATCCCTAGTCCGAACTGGAGAGAACGCACAGCCCTCTCTTGACCGATGATGTCCTGGGCAGATTCCAGCTCCGCGGTTGTTTGGAACCCCAAGCATTGGGGATCGCAAACCCTCCTCAGCTTCTCGATGGGAACCTCTTCCACACCTGCCTCCTTAGCGTTTGTTTCATTTATTATAACGTATGGCTGGCTGTTTGGCGAGTGAGCCGAGACGAGGATGGAAGCCCTTGCTAAGAGACTTGCTCGGTCGCCTGCTTTGGAAACCTTGACATGGTAAGGGGCATTTGTTATAATCTCGCTGTAGAGATATGGCAGCGTAGCTCAGTGGTAGAGCAGGGGACTCATAAGCCCTTGGTCGGCGGTTCAAATCCACCCGCTGCCACCAGCAAGGTCACGGCGCAACGTGTCCCTACTACTTGAATTAAGGAGGGCCAGAGAGGAATTCTCCTGTTTTAGCTGGGTCGTAGCGGTGCTGGTTCATTGTCTCTCTCCTAGGCCCTCAATACAGGAATATTTGGGCGAGTAGCTCAGTTGGTTGGAGCGCACGGTTCACATCCGTGAGGTCGTAGGTTCGAGCCCTATCTCGCCCACCGTTGGGCCGAAGTGGCGGAAAGGCAGACGCGCTACGTTCAGGGCGTAGTGGGCAAACGCCCGTGAGAGTTCAAATCTCTCCTTCGGCACCAAAAGCGGGAGTAACTCAGATGGTTAGAGTGCCTGCCTTCCAAGTAGGTTGTCGAGGGTTCGAGTCCCTTCTCCCGCTCCAAGCCTGGGCTGGGACCTCGATCGGTTGCCTCCCTTTTTGGCTCAAAGGGCGGTGTGTCTTCAGCCTGGGCTTGATTGGAGGGGTGGGTGAGTGGCTAATACCAACAGACTGTAAATCTGTCGCCTGAGATGGCTACGCAGGTTCGAATCCTGCCCCCTCCACCAAGAGCGCTCCATTTTGTCGTAAGAGTTGGAGCCTCTCAAGTACCAGGGCATCACGGATGATAGTCTCCCCCCGCTTAGGGGCTATGCTGACCTGTCGTCGATCGCTGGGTGTGGGTCCCCTACATAACCACCGGCCATCAACTGGGGAAATAGAGTGGAGAGGCGGTATAGTGCAGCCAGCGCGAAGGGCATGGCGCATTCGTCTAGCGGCTTAGGACACCTCCCTCTCAAGGAGGAGATCACCGGTTCGAATCCGGTATGCGCTACCAAATGACCTCAGGGCACGGTATCAAGGCCGTGCCCCTTCGTTTTTGTAGCACACTAACCCGAGCTTCCATGGGGGAGCATTATCATTCTTCGAGCCCAGCCAAGAGAGCAACTTTGGACAAGGGGGAGGACGCATAATGGATATAATTTGGGTTATTATTGCCCTTCTTGTAGGCTTGGTCATAGGATTTCTAGCCACAAGCTCCTTGCTCAAGTCCTCGCTACAAAAAGAATACGAGGCCAGATTCCAGGCTATGCAAGCAGAATGGATGGACCGGATACGGCAACAAGCGGTTGAAGACAGCCGCGCTGTTATAAGGGGCAAAGTTGGCGAACAGTTTGCACCGCTGCTGCCCATCTTCAAGTATAACCCATCTGATGCTCGTTTCATTGGTTCCCCTATAGACCTGGTCGTTTTTGATGGGTATAGTGCGTTAAGAGATGGCAGCCTTGAACACCCTCTTAAGGTAGTTTTTGTAGAAGTCAAAACATCAAAAAGGCCAAGGCTAACGAAAGAGGAACGTCTTCTTAAAGAAGCGATCTCTCGAGGTAACATAAGCTATGAGCTCATCGAGACGGAATTTCCTGAGTGATTTCAGCCCGGATGACCTCCGCTACTACGTGTTCTTGCTTTACGGGCTATGAAACCAATTAAGTAGTGCGCCGCTTCTCTTTTAGGAAGTCGGTCACCACCTTGATCATAGTACCAGTAGCCAACATGAGCTCGGCCACATCGGCTAACAGGCCAACCCAGCCAGTGCCCTGGGCCAGGGGTTCCATCCCCACTTTTGTGGCCCGCTGACGTCGTCGCTCCACCGTGCGGGCTAAAACCTTAATGAATTTCTTGGTGTACTTCCCGATCAGCCCTCTACCCTTTCCTGTAGTGAGAAAGCGACTGTCGGTCTGCTCTGCCAGATTCTTCCCCCAAGGCGTCCTCAAGATGAGGTCAATGAGCCTGGCGGCAAACAGTGGTGCAAGGAGCAAGGCCAACCATCTTAAGAAACCCTTCATGAGCTATCCCTTTCAGCCTCTTAAGTTCTTCCAGCGAGGTGACGATTAGCAGAAATAGTGAGCTACACTTGGGATGGCGATTCTGATTGACGAACCTCCCATCCTAAAATATAATTATAACACAACAGGTTAAAAGGATATGTTCACCTGTACTGATTCTGCAACCAGGAGAATTCTATATGCCCCTGTAGCTCAGGCGGATAGAGCAGCGGTTTCCTAAACCGCGTGTCGGGCGTTCGAGTCGCCCCAGGGGTACCATGCTATATTTAGTGGTCAGGCCGCTTCAAGATGCTACATATTGTGCGATATCGGGGAGCGGCGGTCTTTTTGGGAGACCGAAACCGCTGCTCCAAGAGGTCGAACATAGGCCAAACGTACAGCAAACCGAGGTTAAATTCAGCCAGAGCATCAAACATTATGTGATGGTCCTGTTGGGGTTCACCACCTGACTCTTCGAGGAAGGCTATGCTGTCCTTGAAAAACAATCAAGCGGAGTTCATAAGCGTCTGACAAACGAGCCTTAGTTCATCCGGCATCACTAGCACCACGTGCCCCTTGTACGTTCCCTCGAACAGGAGGCCACGAACCTTGAGGCGTCCGAGGCTGGTTTTGGGAACATGCCAGTTCCAGTAGGGCGATTCGTCAGCGTCGTCTCCGTACCTCTTGGCAAACTCTGCCAGAGGCACTACACCTCCAGCCTGGAGCACGAAGCCTAGTGCGGCCTGATCTTCGTCGTTGAGGGTTTGAAGAACCTTTTCCAAGGCGTCAGCATCGCGAAGAAGGTCACGGATGGTGGAGATCAGAGTATCCTTCTTTAGGCCGCTGATCGCCCTAAGGAATATCTCGCGAGCTATGCCGGTGAGGGCATCCTTTGAGTACCTCGACAACAGGGAGAGGAGAGGCTCATTGGGAGAGATCTGCTGCTTTTGTTTCCTTTCCTTATATCGCCTCCTGGCTTGAAGAAACCTGTCGGCTAACCCTGCCTTTGTGAAGGCATTTCGCGCCCATTCATTGTCGGGGTCAAGCTCTAGCATAATCTTAAGATATCCCTTAGCCTCATCAACATGCTCCTCGGCTAAGGCCAGGCGGGCCATTACACCGAGGTAGCGGATCATCTCCTCTACATGGAATTCGGTTACTTCGGACAACGGTTGGAGCAAATCTTTCGCTTCCTTCATCCTGTCCTCCGATAAACGGATGGAGGCCAAGTTGGTGCGGGCAGTGACGTACAGCGGATCGATCTTAAGGGCCTTCCTAAGGTATTCCTCGCCCCGCTGCCTATCCCCTTGAGAAAGGTACAAGACACCAAGATTGCCCAAGGCCTCCTTGACGTTCGGGTTGTTGGCCAGAATCTCCTTGTAAAGATGCTCGGCCCTGTCTTTGTGGCCTTCCCGCTGGGCAATGATCGCCTGCTCAAGGATCCGCTCGATTTCTGGAGTGTAAGACGGCGCTTTCGACGTAATTATAGTAAACCGATGGAGGCGCATAGGGGTGGGCCGGCCATCCTTAATTATCGTTATGGGTTCCCCGGATGGGTCGGCCTCAAGGGTAAACAGGGCCAGCGCGGCATACATCCGCGCCTCATCGCTGCCGACCCGCCCGGTAGCGAAGCATCGCAGAATATCTATGGCCTTCGCGTCGCCGATATCCCTGAGATCGTTTATAGCGCTCTTCGCCGCTTCGTCGTCCAGAAGCCAAAGGCACTCCGCCGCGATGTCGATAAGCGCCGGGTGTCTCTTCGCGAGATCGCGCAGGCTTTGTTCGCTTCCCTTCTCATGGTCACCTAATTGGCTTATTCCGCGTTGGGAAATGTGCTGCGGTAGGTACCGGGTGGCGCTGTAATAGGGGTAGCGCCTACCGGGACCAGGGAGGCCGTGACGGATGAGGCCTGCCACTTTGCTGCGAAACACATCGCTTCCCACGTCTGCCCGTGCCAAATGAGACTGTGCTTGCCCTATCTTTCTGAGGTTCGCCGCCGCAACCCCCAGGAGCCACTCCCTTTCGATTTCTGCTCCGGCATCCGTAGGCTTGGCCTCACTCAAAACATTGTATACGGCCTGGTCTCGTTTGAGCGAAGCAAAAGCCTCTGCCATCTTCAAATGGTCATCGAAGAAAGCTGGCGTGAGAATTTTCAGCCTATCGCCGTACGCCTGCGCCTGCTCCATCTGGCCTAGCACCACGTGAAAGTGTATGAGGTTCGCAAGAGCGTGGATATTGTCCGGATCCAGGTCGGTGAGGACTTCCTCTTCTGTAGTGATCGCCTCTTTGGTCTTGCCCAAGTAGAACTGGGCCAGGGCAACGTTGTTTCGAGGCACGGCCCATTTTGGCAATAAGCGGCTGGCTGCTTGGGAAGAGCGAAGCCCGTAGGCAAAATCGTTGCTGGCGATAGCTAGCCGGCCCTCCTCCATGAGGAGGCTGCCTTGTTTCATTCGCTTGACAGAGACATCGAACCTTGTTGCCCACTTAGCTATTAAGGGCTCGATAAACCAAAGTACTTGCCTTACCTGCTCTGCCTCTTCACCGCTGGGTCTCAAAGACAGATAGCATCGTGCCGCGCGCAAGGCGTGGGCGTGTAATCCCATCTCCTCGTAAATGGTAGCCTGCAGGAGAGCTACTTCAGGGCTCAAGGGTAGGAGCTGTGCAGCTGTCTCCAGATGCTTGAAGGCTTTGGTTTGTTGGCCGAATTTAGCGTAGAACTCGCCCAGGGCGACGTGGATTTGAGGATCTTTGGGGCTGGTTTTGAGCAATCTCTTGCCCCCTTCGAGGGCCTGGGCCTCTTTGCCCTGACTCCACAGATCCCGCAGCCTGTCTATCTCTTCGCGGGAGCGCACAGGGGGCACGCGAGGATGCCCCGTTGCTGACTTCTTACGCCTTTCCTTTCTTCGCTTGCTCTTCTTTGTCACGTTAGATCCCGACGTGCTCCTTGCCTCAATCGAAAGCTCTTCTCTCCGGTGAGATCGGCCTCGATCCTGCATCTCACTAGGCATTATTCTACCGCTTCCATCCCCTTGCCGACAACATGTATCCAGCAGTGAATTTCTCTTGAATTAGAAGCCGACTTCTGTTAATGTCAAGTTGCTTGACTGCCAAAGGGCAGCTCAAAAGCCGCGGAAGTGGTACTTGTGAGCCCGAATAGGTCAAATGCCACTTTGGTGGTTTCCTAAACCGCGTGTCGGGCGTTCGAGTCGCCCCAGGGGTACCAGCTACTGTGTACACTATCTGGTGTTACCCACTTCGGAAGCCCCACCAGTAGGGTGGGGCATAATGTTTTACCTGAATTCTAAAACGTTTGCAGGCTCCTGGTGGCTCACCGAATGCTGGTAGGAGTTAATAAAGAGGATAGGCATGGAAAAGATGACTGCCGAGGCCATACGGGCCGGGTTGCGCACCAGTCTGCTGGGTCGGGAGATCATCTACGCCCAAACGGTGGGCTCTACCAATGATATTGCCAAACAAGCCGCCAGAAAGGGAACCCCGGAAGGACTCGTCGTCATCGCCGAGGAGCAGACAAGCGGGCGGGGAAGGTTGGGACGCCCCTGGTTGGCTCCCGCTGGCACCTGCTTGTTGGTTTCTCTTCTCCTATGTCCCTCCCTTCTACCCTCCGAGCTGTTCCTGGTCACGGCGCTCTGTTCGTCTGGTGCCGCCGCAGCCATAGAGATGGTCAGCGGCCTTGCCTGTTCCCTCAAGTGGCCAAATGACCTTCTGATCCAGGGAAAGAAGGTGGGCGGTATCCTCTCTGAGGTCGAATTAGAGGACGATAAGGTAGCTGCAGTCATCGTCGGACTTGGCCTCAACGTAAACTTTGAGGTGAGAGCCTACCCGGAGATTGCCACGACGGCCATCAGCCTGGCTCAAGCCCTGGGACGGCCGGTGTCAAGAGTTGCTTTACTCCAGGATCTGCTCTTTCAAATAGAAGGACGCTATCTGGCTCTCAGGGAGGGACGCTGGAAGGATCTATATGATGAATGGTGCTCCCGTCTGATGATGCTCCATAAATGGGTTACGGTCAGGCAAGGGGAAGGGACGCTGTTCGGTTATGTTGAGGATGTAGCTATTGATGGTACTCTGCTGTTAAGAGTAAACGAGCAGTTGATGCGTATTATGGTTGGAGATGTCTCTCTGCAAGAATCTTCCTAACAACTGAAATCCCTAACGATACCGCCGGCTGCCCTTTTCCTTCAGCCGGTAATCGTTCGCCTCTATATAGATGATCTTACAGAAAGCCCTATCAGACATCCGAGAGGTGATCCGCTCATCGATATCCCGCAGATCCCGGTTGGTAGTGATAACTGTCGGCAGCTCGTGGTTATAGCGGTGGTTAAAGATTTGGTAGAGTTTCTCTCTAGCCCAGGGAGTCCCACTCTCTGTCCCCAGATCATCCAGGATAAGCAACGGGGTAGTGCGTATCCCTTCAAATAGCTCATCATACTGTTTATCACTATTGGGGGAGAAGGTGGAGCGAAGATGGTCCAGCAGGTCAGGGACGACGGTGAAAAGGACTCCAAAGCGATGGTTAATGGCCTCGTTGGCTATCGCCGCAGCCAAATGAGTCTTGCCGCAGCCATAACCACCCATTAATAGAAGCCAACCTCGTGGCTCACGAGCGTATCTCCTGGCCTCACGACAGGCTGTCTCCACCCCTTTAATGGTCGAATCGAAGTTGGTGAAAGTCTTATGTTTGAATGGCTCCAGTTTGGAAAGAGCCTGGAGTTCTTGTAGATGCTGCTCTTCCAACTCACTCATCTTGCAGTCGCACATCACCAGGCGACCAAAGAAGGGATCGCCAAGTGGCACATCGGCGCGCAGGTAGCCAGCACCCCCACAGATGGGACATTCGCCTGTACTTACGGCCTTATCCTTTCTGCCTGTACTTGTGGCGCCCGTACCCTTCGGTAGTGATATTCCTTTTAGAGCGTCGCCCACCTGTTTCATCATCCCTCCCCTCTTGCGCCCAGCGTTCTAAAATACGACGGACGTATCTCCAGTTGCGCTTATTATATTCAACAGCTTGTTTGAAGGCATCCTCAATCCAAGATTGGGCATATTGCTTCTCTGCCTCCATGAGCTCTTCAGCAATCAATGGTGTGAGTAAACCGATGTTTTGCTCATAGAGGACGAATATATTGGGTCTTTCCTCCCTTATGGAAGGAGAACCGATCCCCTCCTCAAGAACGATTTGGCCGAGGTCGATCTCCCCACTCCTGAGCTTCTTTATCACCTCTCGACCGTGCGCCGTATTCAGAAAATACAGGTCTTCCGCTACACCACCTATCTCAGACGCTAGATGCAACAGGGTGCCGCGTAATACGGCCAGTTCCAAGCCATCTCGCAGGACCTCTTCCGGGGGACGGCCGTCAAGGCGGAGCCCACTGAGGAGAGTGTTATCTCTGACCAGTTCACTCAGGGTGACACAGCGCGGAAAACCCTTCTTTTGATAAAGTGCCCAGAATATATGGAGAGTTACTTTCAATTCGCTGAGATTATTGATTTGGGGCAATAAGGCCGTGAAAAAAAGGTTCGGCAGGGGTGTGAATTTCATCGCCCCAGCCGGAAAGCCAGCAAACCCTTTCACCGCGTTTCTCCGATAAGTACGACGACTATATGGTCACCTTCTTAGTCCTCGGTTTCGGGATGACGATAGACCTCTAAATCGGCGAATCTGGTCTGTGATGGGAAGAAACGAAGATGTACCTGTCCGATCGGCCCATTACGATGCTTGGACACGATGATCTCGGCGATGTTCTTCTTGTCCGTATTGGGGTTGTAGATCTCCTCACGGTGAACAAAGATGACCAGATCAGCATCTTGCTCAATAGCCCCGCTCTCACGTAGATCGCTAAGAAGGGGTCGGTGATCCTGACGAGACTCAATAGCGCGGGACAGTTGGGAGAGGGCTATGATCGGCATATCAAGTTCGCGGGCCAATCCCTTAAGACTGCGAGATATTTCAGACACCTCCTGAACACGATTCTCTAAACCGCGACCCTGCATGAGTTGAAGGTAATCGACGATGATCAGTTGCACATTGTGTTCAGCGCGCAAACGCCTGGCCTTTGTGCGTAATTCCAGGCTGCTGATGCTGGCCGTGTCATCGATGAAAATAGGTGCCTCCGAAAGTACACCGAAGGCCTGACTGATACGATGCCATTCGAACTCATCGATATAGCCAGTACGAAGCCGTTGGGAGTCCACATTTGCCTCACTGCACAGGAGACGCTGCACCAGCTGCTCCATAGACATCTCCAGGCTGAAGACGGCCACTGGGATATGGTATTTGACGGCTGCGTTGCGGGCAATGGATAGGGCTAGCCCTGTCTTCCCTACGGACGGCCGCCCGGCCAAGATGATGAGATCCGAGCCATGTAAGCCGCCTAGCAGTAGATCAAGATCATGAAACCCAGTGGGCACCCCAACGATCTCACCCTTGTGTTGGTGAAGGAAATCGATCTGGTCGAAATACTCTTTCAGAGCAACGTGGAGAGGAACAAATTCTTGCGACAAACGTCGCTGGGAGATGCCAAAGAGAATCTGTTCGGCACGGTCGAGGGCTGAATCAGCATCGCTGGGCTCCTCATAACCGATGCCCGCAATTTGGCCCGCAGCGCTGATTAGACGCCGCATGATGGCACAGCGTTCAACGATGCGCCCATAATGTTCGCAGTGCACAGCTGTCGGCACGGCATTAATCAACGAAGTGAGGTAGGATGCACCGCCTACCTCTTCTAATTTGCCTCGCCGTTCCAACTCATCGCACAGGGTGACGAAGTCGGCCGGCTCGTGTCGATCGTAAAGCTCCAGCTGGAGAGCATAGATGACAGCATTTCTTTCGCGATAGAAATCTTCTGGACGAAGAAACGGAGCAACCTTGGCGATGGCATCGCTATCGATCAATAGCGATCCAAGTACCGCCTCCTCCGCCTCGATGTTATGGGGTACGCTTTTCTCAACTATGCTCATTGATTGCCTCCTGTGCTTATCGATTCTATCCTTTGTCTTCAGACTCGACGCTTAAGCGCACCCTGGGAGTCGACTGCTTGGATAAGCGTACTGGTACCTCGTATTCACCTAGATGTCGAATAGGCTCTTCTAGCACTATTTTGCGCTTGTTAATCGGTTGCCCTATCTGTCGGCCAAGTGCCTCGGCGATATCAGCGCTGGTGACGGAGCCATAGAGGCGGTGTTGCTCGCCCACCTTCACCTTGAAAACTAGTGTTATCTCGGACAATCTTTCTGCTAATTCTTCAGATCGTCTCGCTGCTTTAACCTGACGCTTGGCCTCTATATCCAGTTGACTGGCCACTTTTTTCCGCTCCGCTTCTGTGGCTAATACAGCCAGGCGACGTGGCAGGAGAAAGTTACGGCCATAGCCGTCACGCACTTCCTTTATTTCACCCGCTTTGCCAAGCTTATCTACATCTTGAACTAGAAGTACCTTCATTCCTTATCCCTTCCTCTTTGATCAGCCTAGAATATATTTACTGCTGGAGTTACCAGACAATGAGAATCAATGATATGGCGGCAATGATATTTTAGGAGTCAGTAACCTTCTGGAGTTAGTATAACATCTTCGCCGCTTCCGGCCAAGATGCCCTGCTCCTGCTAACCATTCCCCGATATTCGTTACTCTCTTAGCTTGGGCGGGTGATTCTTGCACCCTGTCTCCTCTCCGTGATAATATTGGGGTGGCAATACTATTTCAAGTGCCATGAGGGATAGGAGCCTTACCACCAGTGACGAATGAAGCCCAGGTACTATTTCGCTTACAGACCGTCGATCTGGAGATTGAGGAAAAGTCAGCTCGGCTTCGTGACGTGGAGAGTCGACTGGGCGAATCAGCCACACTGCGAGAAGCCCGCCAGGCTGTGGAGGGGCAGCAAAAGCGATTTCATGCCGAGGAGATAACGCTGCGTGAACGTGAGTGGGATGTCGAAGACCTGAAAGACAAGATCAATGGTCTGGAAAGGAATCTCTACGGCGATAGAATCAAGAATCCTAAAGAGCTCGCCGGATTACAAAAAGAGGTGGAGCATCTGAAAGGGTCCCTACAAAAGGCCGAAGACCGCCTCTTAGAGATTATGTTGTCCATTGACGAGACGCGAGAACGGCTGAGGGAGAAACAAGAGCGTTTGGCTCATGTTAAACAAGAATGGGAATCGGAGCAGAAACAGTTGACTGAACAACAGTCCTCCCTGGTCGCTGCGTTGACCGGGCTACGGGCGGAGAGAGATTCCCTTGCTGCAGGTGTGAGCAGACACAGTCTGGAAATCTACGAACGCCTGAAAGTTCTCAAGCGAGGCAAGGCCGTAGCCAAGGTGGAACAGAACACCTGTCAAGGTTGTCGCATCCATCTTCCCATGAACGAAGTACAGTTGGCCCGTACCAGCAGGGAGCTCGTCTTCTGTAGCATGTGCGGTCGCATTCTGTGGGCCGGACGGTGAAGAATCTTCTCATTTATGCCGATGGATCAGCCAGCAGCAACCCCGGTCCGGCGGGCATCGGTGTCGTCATACAAGATGAGCGTGGGCATGTGCTCAAGCGCTTAGCTCGCCCTATCGGTCGGGCAACTAATAATCAGGCTGAATATCGAGCCCTTATTGCGGCCCTTGAGTCTGCCCTTAAGATGAAGGCGCGGGAGATTCATTTGTTTCTGGATTCGCAGCTGGTAGTGAATCAGATGCAGGGCGTTTACAAGGTGCGTGATCCGGTGCTTCTTTCGTTTTACAAACAGGCTAAGGGGCTCTTGAAGCATTTTGAAGTGGTTACCATCACACACGTACCTCGCCAGCGAAATGCCCGGGCTGATTCTCTGGCTAAGCAATCCAGCAATTTGACAAGAAGATAGCCTTTGGGCTAATATTATATTAGTTCGAGTGTGCCGGATGGTCGCGGGCATATCGTAGCCTGAGGAAAGTCCGAGCTCCACAGGGCAGGGTGCTGGGTAACACCCAGAAGGGGCGACCCTACGGAAAGTGCCACAGAAAGCAAACCGCCACTACGATGATGACTCCTTGAGTCAGCTGGTAGTGGTAAGGGTGAAATGGTAGTGTAAGAGACTACCAGCGGTCCAGGCGACTGGATCGGCTTGGTAAACCCCACCCGGAGCAAGACCAAATAGGAGGGCGATAAGGTGGCCCGCCTTGCCCTCGGGTTGGTCGCTGGAGGCGTTGGGTAACCAACGTTCTAGAGAGATGACCATCACCCCAGCCATTGGGCTGGGGAACAGAACTCGGCTTACAGGTACACTCGGACGAGTAGATAAGATGGGTGCTCTCCGAGATAGAGAGCACCCATTTGTTCATGTGCCTTTACAAGCGCTTGATCCCCAGCATACGCCAGAGAAACCAGCCTACGAAGAAGACCAATGCCAACAGCGAACCTACAGCAGTGATCCAGATGGATAAAATGCCCCCTAGCTGCAAGATCCAGAGCAACGCTTCCATCCAAACCTCCAGTCTCATCAAAATAGGTGTTAGACGCCCCTCAGGCAAGCTGATATATTATAAATAGCATCTGACGTAGGGATGAAATGGACACGATAATTCAAACTAATGGCCTAACCAAGTATTACAACCATGTACGGGGAATAGAGGACCTCACGTTAGAGGTGAAAGAGGGAGAGATATTCGGCTTTCTTGGTCCTAATGGTGCTGGTAAAACCACGACCATCCGCTTGCTCCTCGATTTCATCCGTCCCACCAGGGGTCAGGCCAAAATATTTGGACTCGATAGCCGGAAGCAGTCTACAGAGATAAAGCGTCGGGTAGGTAATTTGCCTGGCGAGTTGAACCTTTATCAGAATCTAACCGGAGAGCAGCTTTTGGAATTCTTGGGTTCCCTCCGTGGTACGAGGGACCAGTCTTATCGTCAGCAGCTGGCTCAAAGACTGGATGTGGACCTCTCTCGGCCCATAAAACACTACTCCCACGGTACCAAGCAGAAGGTGGGGCTCATTCAAGCCTTGATGCATCGTCCCCCTCTGCTCATTTTGGATGAGCCAACCCTAGGTCTTGATCCATTGGTCCAGCAGGAGTTTTATAATCTCCTCGAAGAGACGCGCGCCGAAGGTCGTACCGTCTTCTTCTCCTCCCATATCCTTCCAGAGGTGGAGCGGATATGCGACCGGGTAGCTGTGATTCGCGAGGGACGCTTGGTAGTGATGGGAAGCGTAGCGGAGCTGAAGCGTAAAGCCCCGCGCCGGATGGAGCTTGTCTTTGCCCATCCTGTGCCGCCTCAGGAGTTCGCTCTCCCTGAGGTAACGAATGTGGTCCAGGAAGACAAACACCTGCGTTTCTTCGTGCACGGTAATATTGATGGTGTCATAAAGGCAGCTGCCCGTTTCCCTGTAGTGAACATGTACTACCACGAAGCCACCCTGGAGGACATCTTTCTGGCCTATTACAAGGAGGACAATGAAGTTAACTAGCCTTTTCATTAAGACCTTGCGCGATGAACGAGGATCTATCCTTAGCTACGGATGTGGGTTAGCCCTCTTCGCGGCTTGGTGTGTTACGCTTTTCCCCTCCATTAGTCGCTTTCCTGAGCTCGATGCCCTGGTGCAAAGCTATCCAGCACTAGCCAAGGCCTTTATCGGGGAGCTTCCCAATCTAACCAGCATCGAAGGGTTCTTAAGTGTAGAGTTTTTCAATCTCCTTTTGCCACTCCTGGGAGCAGTATTCGTTATTATTGAGGGCACTAGCTTCATAGCCGGTGAGGAGGACCGTGGCACGCTGGACTTGCTATTGTCCAACCCCATCCCTCGCTGGAGAACGGTGTTGGAGAAGTTCGCTGCCCTTGTTGTGGCGGTGGCGCTTATCGCCTTGCTCATCATCGTCGGCTTTGTAATTTCATTGGCTATAGTGAGAGTAAATATTGGCTACGACCGAGTCCTGGCCGCTACTGTGGGGGCTATACCACTCATCCTGACCATCGCTGGTTACTCGCTCCTCGGCTCATGTTTGCTCCCGAGCCGCAAGTCCGCCGCTTTGATGGCCACTGGGCTCACTGTAGTGTTCTACTTTCTGAACTCGCTGGCTGTTTTGGTTGAGTTCCTCGAGCGATTCAGATGGGCGTCAATCTTTTATTACTATAATGGCTACAGCATCTTGACCGTTGGGCTTAATTGGGCTCACCTCGGACTACTTTTGGGTCTGACGACCCTCCTCGTTCTAGTCTCAGTGTGGGCCTTCGATCGTAGAGACATCGCCATCTGACGTTCAGCGCTGGCTGAGATATCGAAGCGAACCTCTTTTGTCTACAAGGATCGCCCCCTTTTCAGTTTCCCCAAAAATCACCTTAAAATTCCCCCAAAAAAGTGCTTGACAATGCGCTATCCTGGTGTAGAATGTTATATAGTGGGCTAAGATGGGATGAAGTGGGTTACATCGCCCTTCATCCCTTAATGCTCCACGGACTCACCTGCTCCCAGTGATAGAGACCATCGAACAACGGGGCGCAGCCCCTTTGGCAGGGGTCTTTTGGATGTGCCCCAGAATACAAAAAGCCCGTCCTTCCGCAGGAAGGACTACCTTGAACCCCCTATGGGGGTTTGGGGGAGATATTCAACGCCCTTTGATATCTTCTTGACAGGAGGCGGACTCCCATTTCAAAGACTTCGCCTATGTTTATGGGTGAGTTCGAGCACACAGTCGATGATAAAGGCCGCTTGTCCATACCGGCAAAGTTTCGGGCCAAATTTGCTGGTGGTCTGGTACTCACCCGCGGTCTGGATCGCTGCTTGTTCGTCTATACAGCGTCGGATTGGGAGACCCTGGCTGAGAAGATTGGAAGTCTACCCCTGACCAATCCAGAGGCACGCGTCTTTGCCCGGATGATGTTCTCGGGGGCAGCTGACCTCCAGATCGATGGCCAAGGACGGATCATGCTTCCCGCTTACCTACGTGAATACGCCGGGATAACAAATACGGTGGTCATCCTCGGTGTCAATACCCGCCTGGAAATATGGGACAAGGAGAATTGGCGAACGATGAGAATCAAAGTGGAGGAAGAGGGCGGGTTCATCGCCGAGCACCTGGCCAGCTTGGGAATCTAGCAGGCCAGGTTGATCCTTGGATCTGAGAAGGGACGATGGCTTTTGTTCACATCCCGGTGCTCTATGACGAGGTGCTTCAAGCGCTGGAGCCTCGAGCCGGTGGGCGTTACATCGATTGCACAGTAGGATCAGGCGGGCATGCGGCCGGCATTCTAGAGCTATCCAGCCCTGATGGCACTCTTTTAGGCTTAGATATCGATCCGATGGCCATCGTCCTTGCCAGGGAACGGTTAGACTCTTTTGGATCAAGAGTTACCCTGGTCAGGGAGGATTTCATCCGCTTGAAGGATGTGGCGGAGAAGTACGGTTTTAAGCCAGCCAATGGCATACTCTTCGATCTAGGAGTTTCATCGTTTCAACTCGGTGATCCAGCACGTGGATTTAGTTTTCAGGTCGATGCTCCCTTAGATATGCGGTTCGACCAGAATCAAGGGGTGACAGCGGCTGAAATAGTCAATCGGCTCGGTGAGGATGAGCTGACTGATCTGCTCTACCGCTTTGGCGAGGAACATAGAGCAAGGGTGATTGTCAAAGCCGTTGTCAAATCTCGGCAGCGAGAGCCAATACGAACGACACGGCAGTTAGCCAATATCATTAAGACCGTCTTACCAGGCAGACAGGGGCGAATCCATCCAGCAACGAAGACGTTTCAGGCACTGCGCATCGCTGTCAATCATGAGTTGGATAACCTAAGAGTGGCCCTAGAGGAGGCAGTTAATCTTTTGTCCCCCGAGGGCAGACTGGTCATCATCTCCTTCCACTCTTTGGAGGATAGGATCGTTAAACAGTTTTTGGCGAATAAAGCAAAGGGCTGCGTCTGCCCGCCCAGTTCGCCTATCTGCGTTTGTGGATGGAAGCCTAGCTTGGAACTATCGACCAAAAAGCCGGTCAGACCGTCGCCAGCCGAAGTGGCCAGGAATAGACGAAGCAGGAGCGCAAGGATGCGTGTCGCCCGCGCTCTTCGCCACGAGTCGGTTGGGTGGTAAGGATTCCCTTCCTGTGGAGGGGAGGAGGTAAACGATGACTACCACTGTCCTGCGTTCCATACCAATGGCTAGAAGATCCGCTCGTGGCCGTCTCCTTAGCCCATCTTTATTTGTTCTCGTCCTCGTCCTGGGGGGACTCATTGGTCTGCTTTATCTTACCCAAACGAGCGGGATAGCCACTACCGGCTACGATATTAAACGGCTTGAAGTAGAGAGGGAACAGTGGCTGGCCCAAAACGAGCAGCTTCGCCTCCAAATTGCTGAGCTCCAATCGATTAAGCACATTGAGCAAGCTGCCCGTTTGAGACTGCATATGCAGCCACCCAAGGAGATTTTGTTTGTGCCGCTGAGACCAATGAGGTAGTAAGTTGTCCGAGCTAGAGGATCGCCATTGGCGTCTCTATACCCTCATGGCCATCATCATCGGCTGCATCATCGTTCTGGTCTTCAGGTTATTCTACATTCAATTGGTGCAGCATGACTACTATCGCTCCCTGGCGGCAAAAGAGCACTGGCGCTCTAAGGCTATTCCCGCCCATCGCGGTACGATCTATGATTCCGGCAGCAGCGCTTTGGCTGAGAGTGTCTCCTTCGAATCGTTATATGCTGATACAGGACAAATCAGCCATCCAGATATGGTAGCCGGTCTTCTCGCCCCAATCCTGGGTGATACGCCAGATAATATTAAAGCTAAGCTAGCTGTTAAACAGGTATCCCCAGTCCTGATTAAACGCTTTCTACCCTTCGAAGTTGCTGAGAAGGTGCACAAATTAGGGGTATGGGGGCTAATCTTGCAGATGGAGGAGAAGCGGGTCTATCCCCAGGGAAGCCTGTGTGCTCAATTGATAGGAGTCATCGGGGCTGATGGGCAAGGACTGTCAGGTATCGAGGCCAGATTCAATAAGGATCTGGCCGGTCAGCCAGGCTCATCCCTGGCTGAGAGGGACACCAGCGGTGATGAAATCTACCTGAGCATGGGCCAATATGTGCCCCCCATCGATGGCGCGGATGTCACCTTGACTATAGATCGCTATATTCAATACCTGGCTGAGCGGGAATTAGAGGCAGCTGTGCGAAAGCATCAGGCGGCCGGAGGAACTATTTTGGTTATGGATCCGACAACGGGAGCGATTCTGGCGGTCGCCAATCAGCCAACCGTCGATCTGAATGACCCCGCTCTTTACCAACCCTCTAAAGTGCCACTGTACAAAAACCCGGCCATAAGTGATGTCTACGAACCTGGCTCTATCTTTAAGGTCGTCACTATGGCTGCGGCTCTTGATGCTAAGGCCGTTACCCCTGACTTCACCTATATGAATCAGGGCTTCTTCGCCTACGGTGGGGGTATCGTGCGTAACGCAGCATATCGTCCCCCGGGTCCAGAAACGATGACCCAAGTATTGCAACGCTCCTCTAATATCGGGGCCGCCTACGTGGCCACACGGTTAGGGGCGGAGAAATTCTATCATTATGTAAAGGCTTTTGGGTTAGGCCAGCCGACTGGCATCGAGCTTGATGGAGAGTCTCCGGGCATCGTCAGATTTCCTACTCAACCGGATTGGCACCCATTTGACTTAGCCGCCAACGCCTTCGGACAAGGTATATCTGTTACCCCCCTCCAAATGGCCACCGCCCTGAGTGCTGTCGTCAACGGCGGCATCTTGATGAAGCCCTATGTGGTCAAGGAGGTGAACGGGCCTGGTGGCCACCGTCAATATTACCCCACGGTCGTCAGACAGGTTATCTCCCCAGAAACCGCGCAGGCCCTCAGGGAAATGTTGGTTTCAGTCGTCGAGGTCACCGAAGGAGGACAGGTACGGCTCGCTCGTGTCCCTGGCTATCGTACAGGGGGTAAAACTGGCACAGCCCAGGTTCCCGGAGCCAGAGGCTATAACCCAGACGAGACTATCGCCTCCTTTATAGGATTCGGGCCAGCCGATGATCCCCGTTTCGTCATCGTCGTAAAGGTCGTGGCACCTAAGGATACACCTTGGGGTGAAACTGTCGCCGCACCTGTTTTTCGGTCTATAAGTCAGCAGCTCTTTGTATATATGAAGATACCTCCTACCCAAACTCAGACTGCTGAGCGCTGAACCTGAGGCGAGATATTATTGATAGTGTATAGAATGTATAATGTGGTTTACAGAGGGTGATATAGTACGGTGCTTCAGCTATCAGATGTTCTGGAAGGGGTAGGTTCGTACTCACTCCCCTATGGGTGGCGAAGTAACATCTCTTTCACTGACATCATCCATGATTCGCGCCTGGCTTCGCCTGGTGCTCTCTTTGTGGCTCTACGCGCTGAACGCGATGGACATGAGTTTATCATCGATGCCTATCACCGTGGTGCGGCCGGGGTCCTGAGCGAGCGCTTCATTGATATAAGGGGGCAGATAGCGGACTATCCAGACAGAACATTTGCTTACATTATCGTAGATGATACTCTAGCTGCCTTGCAGCGTCTATCTGGCTATTGGCGTAGTAAGCACGATGTTGAGGTCATAGCCGTTACCGGTAGTGTGGGGAAGACCACAACTAAAGAGATGATCGCGGCTGTTCTTGAACAAAGGTTCACTGTCCTGAAAACGGAGAAAAACTTTAACAATGAAATCGGCTTGCCGATCACGCTATTGCGCCTTGGTCCAGAACACAAGAAGGCAGTGTTGGAGATGGGCATGTACGCCGTAGGAGAGATCGACTTATTATGCCGCTTAGCACGACCACGAATAGGGGTCATCACTAACGTGGGCCCTACCCATTTGGAGCGTCTGAGAAGAATTGAACATGTTGCTCAGGCTAAGGCTGAGCTGGTAGCGGCCTTACCAGCCGACGGCTACGCTATCTTGAATGGAGACGATCCCTTAGTTCGTCAGATGGCCCGGTACACATCAGCCAAGCCGTTCCTTTTTGGCTTAAATGATGATTGTGACTTTAGGGCCACCAGCTTAAACAGTCGAGGTTTAGATGGTATTGACTTTAGGCTGGCGTTTGGCTCAGAGAGGATAGCGATTACTACTTCATTAATAGGAAGGCATAACGTCTACACCTGTTTAGCAGCTATCGCCGTAGCTCGTATCGAAGGTTTAACCTGGCCGGAAATTTTACAAGCGCTTGCCAGTACGCCAGTGTCGCTTCGTCTAACGGTCATCCCTGGTACAAATGGCTCAGTGATCATCGATGATACGTACAATGCTAGTCCAGCTTCTACGCTGGCCGCTTTGGGTCTCCTGGCTGAGACGGGGGGGCGCAAAATCGCCATCCTCGGGGATATGTTGGAGCTTGGCGATTATGAGGAAGAGGGGCATCGTCTAGTTGGGCGACGAGCTGCTCAGGTCGCTGATATGCTGATCGTCGTGGGGGACCGAGCCCGTTGGATAGGTGAGGAGGCGAAGTCTCAAGGACTGGCCACGGTCCAGTTTTACCGATCGAACCAAGATGTGTCTTTAGATTTAAGGGCAGGTGACCATGTACTCGTCAAAGGCTCACGGGGCATGCGCATGGAGGAGATAGTGACGAAGTTCAAGCGGAAAGATGACCATCTCAACCTGCAGTATGGGGGGCCGCCATGACACCGCTCCTCCTTTTGGTCATGTTGCCGGCCTCTTTCCTTCTGGCTATCGCTTGGGGTCCGCACCTTATCGCGCTGCTGCGTGCTCGCAAGGCTGGCAAACAGATTCGCCTTGATGGCCCAAGCACACATATAACTAAGGCAGGAACCCCTACTATGGGTGGTTGGTTGATCATCCTCACTTCTGCTGCCCTGAGTATGACCTTTATCCGCCACTGGGAAGTAGCCTTAAGCGTATTAGTTATGGTAACCTTCGGCCTTATAGGATCAATTGATGATTACGCTAACCTCCGCAGCTACGAGGGGCTCGGTTTACCGGTACGCTACAAGTTCCTTTGGCACATGGTCATTGCCCTGGTCGTCAGTGTGGTCCTTTATATCATTTTCGGGAAACAGGGTGTATCCCTACCTGGTTTAGGTACGCTTACGCTCGGCTGGTGGTATGTTCCCCTGGCTGCGCTGGCCATCTTTGGCACAGCCAGTGGTGTCAATGAGATCGATGGGCTTGATGGGCTAGCTGGTGGCACGGTGGCCATCGCTTACAGTGCCTACTTGATCATTGCTCTACTTCAAGGGCAAGTTGCCCTGGCTGCCCTCTGTGCCTCGGTCATAGGGGCTACTTTAGGATTCCTCTGGTTTAATGTCTACCCGGCGCAGGTATTTATGGGTGATGCTGGTTCCCTTGCTCTAGGGGCTGGGTTGGCCATGGTCAGTCTGTTGACCGGTTGGGTCTTATTGCTGCCGGTGATAGGAATCCTTTTTGTCATCGAATTGGTCTCAGTGATCGTGCAAGTGGCTTATTTTAGGGCTACTGGCGGTAAGCGTATTTTGAGGATGAGCCCTATTCATCATCATCTTGAATTAAGTGGCTGGGGGGAAGCACAGATTGTTCAACGTTTCTGGTTACTGGGAGCTGTCGCCGCGGCTATCGGGGTCGGTCTGGCCCTTATCAGATAAAACTCGGATAGTACCTTTTAGCTGTGTTTCGATCTTGAGCTTTTGTTAGAATGGGAGACACCATTAAGAAGCAAGCGATGAGGATGGTATGAGATGAGGGTGACTGACTTCAACGGCAAGCGAATCACCCTGATCGGACTGGGAAGACGTACTCACGTGTCGCTGGCTAAGTTTTTAATCCAGCGAGGTGCGATCGTCACTATCAGTGATTTGAAAGAAAAGGGGCAGCTAAAGGATGAGATCGCTATGTTGGAAGAGCTACCGGTCAAACTTTCTCTAGGTGGGCACCGAGAAGAAGATGTCCTGGCTGCGGACCTCATCTTTGTCACTCCTGGAGCACCACGTACGCTCCCTTGCCTGGCTGTGGCTAGGGCACGGGGCATTCCTATTAGCAGCGAGATCGAATTATTCTTTGAATTGTGCCCAGCTCCCATCATCGGTATAACCGGCAGCAGTGGCAAGACTACGACGACGGCTTTGGTGGGTGAGATATTAAAGACCGAGGGAAAAACGACCTTTGTCGGTGGCAATATTGGGAAACCACTGATCGAAATGGCCTCACAGATTGATCAGCAGGCATATGTTGTGCTGGAGTTGAGCAGCTTTCAACTCGAGGCGATGACGGTCAGTCCCCACGTTGCAACCATACTGAATATTACACCCAATCATCTGGATCGTCATCCCAGCATGGAGGACTATATTGCAGCGAAAAAAAATATCATTAATTTCCAAAAGGGTGATGATAAGGCCATTTTGAACCTGGATGATCCCGTAACGAGCGATTTGGTTCCTGAATGTAAAGGAGAGGTTTGGCTTTTCAGTCGACGTTATGGTGTAGACTACGGAGCCGTTCTGAATGGCAACCGGATTATAGTGCGAGATGACGCACAAGAGGAGACTGTTTGTCACAAGGGTGAAATTCGCTTGCTTGGAGAGCATAACGTAGAAAATGTGTTGGCTGCGGTGGCCATTGGTTGGGCAGCAGGGGCTAGTGTGGAAAACATCAGAAAAGCGGTCACCAGCTTCAATGGAGTCGAGCATCGCTTGGAGTTGGTTTGGGAGATAGATGGAGTGCAATACTACAATGACTCCATCGCTACCGCGCCGGAGCGAACCATTGCTGCCCTTCACGCCTTCAATCAGCCTATCATTTTGATTGGCGGGGGAAGGGGCAAACATCTCCCCCTCGATGACTTGGCCCATTTGATAGTTAAGAAAGTGAAGGCCCTGGTCCTGTTGGGGGAATTGGCTTCTGATCTGGCAACGGCCGTATCGAGAGCAGCGAACAATAATTCGTTCTGCATCCGTATCTGCACGAGCCTACGAGAGGCCGTTGAAACGGCCAAAGCTTTGGCTGAGCCTGGTGATATAGTCCTGCTCTCACCAGCAGGCACCAGTTACGATATGTTCCGTGATTTCGAGGAGCGTGGCCACCGATTTAAAGAGATCGTAAATGCCCTTGCCTTTGAGAAGAGTAAGGTAGTCTAGTTGCCAGAGATGGGTATAGCAGCAATGATTGCACGACGAGAAGATCAAAGGACTGGTAAGCCGGATTATATCCTCTTAGGTGTCGTCGCGGCGTTGCTGGTTATTAGCGTAAATATGGTTTACAGTGCCAGCTTCGTGATCGCTCACAATAGCCCCCTCTACAATAGCGACACTTGGTTTCTTACCCGACAGCTTCTATGGGCTGGCATCGGCAGTGTAGGGCTATTAGCTATGATGCAGATTGATTATCATTGGTGGAGGCGTTTCACGGTGCCTCTCACTGGAATTATACTCGTTTTACTGATTGTTATTCTGCTTACTCGGTTAGGGCATGCGGCCTACGGTGCTCAACGTTGGTTAAAGCTGGGACCGTTATCCGTACAACCAAGCGAATTAGCCAAATTGATCCTCATCATGTATTTTGCCGACTGGCTATCGCGCCGCCGGGATCGTATGGCTGACTTTTCCTATAGTTCGCTACCCTTTGCCGTGACCCTTGGCACGGTGGCTGGATTGGTATTGTTACAGCCGGATCTGGGCACCTCTTTCCTTATCGTCATCATCGGTTTGGCCATGTTTTTTATTGCGGGTGCGGACCTTCGTTACTTTGCAGCTGGACTTGCCCTTGGAGCAGCTGCTTTAGTTCCGCTTATCGCTTTGGCAGGCTATCGATTCAGGAGGATCGTCGCCTTTCTAGATCCTCAGAGTGATCCCCTCGGTGTTGGCTGGCATATTATTCAAACGAATATCGCCCTGGGATCTGGGGGGCTTCTTGGTCTCGGATTGGGAGCCAGTCGCCAGAAGTTTTATTATTTACCCAGTGCTCATACTGATTCTATTTTCGCCATCATTGGCGAGGAGTTAGGACTGATTGGAACCTTAACCGTTCTGGCGCTGTTCGTTCTGCTGGCTTACCGTGGCTACAAGATAATATTGCAGGCTCCTGACGCCTTCGGGAAACTGCTCGCCTCAGGCATCACCTGCTGGCTGACATTTCAGGCCCTGCTTAATATCGCTGTAGTTACATCAACGATTCCATTTACCGGCATCACCCTGCCCTTTGTAAGCTTTGGTGGGTCATCCCTTGTTGTCTCAATGGCCGCTGTTGGCCTGCTACTGAATATTTCAAAGCATAGACCGGTATTTCGGCCACAGAAGAGTCGCCATAGGGGCGCTGAACCACTCTCGGTGGAGGAGTAGAATGCGTCTGATCATCACTGGGGGTGGTACGGGGGGTCACGTTTACCCGGCCCTGGCTGTCATCAGTGAGTTGCTTGGAGCAGAGCCGGAGATGCACGTTGAATTACCTGGTGTTCAGGCTGCTGAAGAGCGGGCGGGCGTGAAACTGCTCTATCTGGGTAATAGGGCCGGGATGGAAGCGGATATCGTAGCGCGCCTCAACCTTCCCTTCCGGGGCATCACGGCCGGTGCGGTACGAGGACGGTCGCCCCTGGCCATCTTCTTGAATCTGATTAGAACAGGTGTTGGCCTGTGGCAATCATTACGAATTATACGTAGCTTCCAGCCAGATGTCATCCTGGCCACCGGTGGTTATGTTTGTGTGCCAGTTGCAGTGGCAGGTTGGCTGGCGCGTGTGCCTATCCTTGTCTATCTACCCGATATTAAACCTGGCTTGGCCGTGAAGTTCCTGGCCAGGTTGGCCACCAGGATCGCGGTCACTGTGAACGATTCACGCTCACTTTTGCCGACAGATAAGGTGATCGTCACCGGTTATCCGCTCAAGAGGAGATCACCCTCGGCCAGTAAATTAGAAGCGAGGAAACAGCTCAGTCTTCCTGAAACGGAGAGGGTTATGCTCATTATGGGGGGAAGCCGTGGGGCTCAAAGCATCAACAAGGCCGTCGCGGCCGCCTTACCAGATCTTTTAGCTATCGGCTATATCATTCATATTAGTGGCCAGCAGGATTGGGGTTGGCTAGAGAAGAGGCGCAACGGACTATCAGTGGAGGATCGTAAGCGTTATAGACTCTACCCCTATTTGTATGAAGAGCTGGAGACGGCCTTGACTGCGGCTGATCTGGTAGTATCCAGGGCAGGTGCATCTAGTCTGGGATATTTCCCCCTTTTTGGCTTGGCCAGCATCTTGATACCCTATCCATACGCTGGTGGCCACCAGGAGGCAAATGCCGATTACTTAGTGAGCCGTGGTGCAGCTCTGAAAATAGAGGATTATGAATTGGCTGATGGAGCATTACCCACAGCTATAAAACAATTATTGGAGGACGAGTCGCTGCGCTGTAGCTTGGCCGATAGGGCCAGTCATCTAGCCATCCCTGATGCAGCCCGCAGGATTGCCGAGACGCTATGTCACTTAGCCGGGCAGGAATTGGTGAGGTCTCATGTTTGAAGTTAAGAGACAGATACACTTCGTGGGGATTGGTGGGGCCGGTATGAGCACCATCGCCGAAGTCTTGCTCCAGGCTGGACATGTCATCTCTGGTTCTGATCTATATCCCTCTGCTATAACAGCCAGGCTAGCCGCCCTTGGGGCCAGGATTGCCTATGGCCACTCGGACAAGAACATCGGCGAAGCCAACTTAGTCATCGTCTCATCAGCCATCCCGCAGAAGAATCCTGAGATGCAGGCAGCACGGCGGCGTGGCATCCCTATCCTTAAACGGGCTGAGGCGCTTGGTGAACTGACCAGGCGACAACAGACCATCGCTGTGGCCGGCACCCATGGTAAAACGACGACTAGTGCAATGATATCTTTAATCTTGGAACAGGGTGGGCTCGACCCCACGATCCTGGTTGGCGGTGAGATCATCGGCCTTAATGCCAAACTGGGGCACGGTGCCTATCTAGTAGCCGAGGCTGACGAGTTCGATGGCTCTTTCTGGCAGCTGTCGCCCTGGATCGCTATCGTAACTAACGTGGAGGCGGATCATCTCGATTTTTACGGCCATTACAATGCTGTGCAGAGCGCCTTTAGCCGTTTCTTAGCTCTCGTGCCTACCGATGGCTATGGTGTTCTTTGTTGGGATGATCCCATCTTGCAGACCATTGCCGGGTCGTGCCACGCTGAAGTGGTAAGCTATGGATTTAGTGAGGACGCTTGCTGGCGAGCGACTGATGTGCATCAAAATGCCCTTGGAGGCAACAGCTTTGTACTATGTAAAGGGGGCCAGAATATTGGAGAGATCGACCTGCGCCTTCCCGGGCGGCATAACGTAAGTAATGCTCTCGCAGCCATCACTGTTTCCTCTTTACTTAAGGTAGATCTCTCCCTGATAAAGAAGGCGCTGGTTATCTTCAAAGGTACACGGCGGCGCCTGGAATTGAAGGGCACTGTCGGTGGAATTACCATTTATGATGACTACGCTCACCACCCCTCCGAGATCGTGGCCACCCTGAAAGCAATTCGGGAGAATCACTCCAGTCGGCTGTGGGTCGTTTTTCAGCCGCACACTTACCATCGTACAAAGTGCTTCTTGGATCAATTCGCTGCCTCCTTTGGGTTGGCTGATGTAGTTATTGTCACCGATATTTACCTGCCACCAGGCCGCGAAGCAGATACTCTGGGCATTGGCGCGCCTGATCTGGTGGCAGCGATGAATCACCGAGGTGCGAGGTACATAGGTGATCTGGAAGAGGCAGCGAGCTACGTCTCTCACGAGGCACAGGCCGGAGATGTGATCTTGACCATGGGTGCCGGAGATATCTACCAAGTGGCAGAGCGAGTCCTCACCGATCTACGTCGCCAATGGGAAGGATAGTGATGGGCCAAAGTACCGTGCTTGAGAAATTACGATTGATCTGTCGAGATCGGCTAACTATAAACGAACCGATGCGACGGCATACTAGTTTTGGGATTGGCGGGCCGGCTGAGTTCTACACTGTAGCCGAAAGCGCCGCAGAGCTGGGTCATCTCGTTACCGCTGCCCGACACCTAGGTTTACCTTACCTGGTCATAGGTAGTGGCAGCAATCTACTCGTCTCTGATAAAGGTATCAGTGGCCTGGTAATTCGTAATAGAGCCAGACATTTCAAGCGGAAGATAAACGATGATGGCGAAGGAGTGGTATTACAGGTTGAATCTGGCGCATCGTTAGCAGCAGTTACCCAACAGACGGCTAGGGCAGGCCTAGCTGGTCTGGAATTTGGAGCCGGTATACCTGGGACGATGGGTGGAGCCATTGTGAATAATGCTGGCGCTTACGATGGTTGCGTCGGAGACGCACTCCGTCGTGTATCTTTGCTTGAACCGGATGGTTGCATAGCACAAGTGCCAGTGGAGGATCTGCATCTCAAGTACCGTAGTAGCCGCTTTCGGATCGATCCATTTAAGCAGGAGGTGATCCTTTCGGCTGAGTTCATCCTGCATTCGGGAGATGCTCGTATGCTGTGCGAAAAGATTCGGCAACAACGTCTGGCCAGATTGCTGATGCAACCAATGGAGCCGAGCGCCGGTTCCATCTTTAAGAATCCTCCCGGGCAAGCGGCCGCACGCCTCATTGAGCGGGCAGGATTAAAGGGTAAGCGTTATGGCGATGCCCAGATTTCTCTCAAGCATGCAAATTTTATCGTTAACTTAGGTAAGGCGACAGCTCAAGAGGTCATGTCCTTGATCGATATATGCAGTGAGCAAGTCTATAAACACTTTGGTGTGATCCTTGAGCTGGAAGTGGAGCTGGTCGGAGAGTGGTAAGACTGCTTGAAAGGGGTGGGTCTGAGGGTGGCTAAGCTTAGGATAGGTGTCATTTTTGGAGGGCGCTCCAGCGAGCATGAGATCTCGCTGCTATCTGCTGCCTCTGTAATAAAGGCTATTGATCCTAATAAATATGATGTAGTGCCTATTGGGATCACCAAGGAAGGCCGTTGGCTGATCTCCGGTGACCCGCTGAAAGCACTCCTGGCCGGCGTGACAGCGAGTGGTGAAGATACTGCCCTGCGGGCCGATCCAACCCAAAGGGGAATGATCATTTTCGAGACAGCGAAGTCGGGCCCTACTGATCAGAGGATAGATGTGATTTTTCCTATTTTACATGGCCCATATGGTGAGGATGGTACTGTCCAGGGGTTCTTAGAGATGGCTGATGTTCCCTATGTTGGGGCTGGCGTCTTAGCCTCCGCTGTAGCTATGGATAAGGCCATCACCAAGGCTCTTTTTAAAGAGCGTGGTCTTCCTGTGGCCCAGTTCATTGTAGTTAGACGAAAGGAATGGCAACAGAATCCAACAAAGATTGTCGAGTGTATCGAGAAAACGCTCGGTTACCCCTGTTTTGTTAAACCGACGAATCTCGGCTCGAGTGTGGGAGTAACGAAGGTTCATCAGCGGGAGGAGCTGGTTCCAGCCATAGATTTGGCTGCCTCTTACGACCGCAAGATATTGATTGAGCAGGCCGTCGTTGATTGTCGCGAGATAG
The DNA here is from genome assembly GCA_023475225.1 of Chloroflexota bacterium. Lineage (NCBI taxonomy): Bacteria > Bacillati > Chloroflexota > Chloroflexota bacterium. The sequence goes on along the minus strand of JAMCVK010000035.1, from coordinate 60,593 downwards.
AATGCAGCGTGCTTGGAAATGATGACCCTATCGCCTCGATACCAGGTGAAATTGTACCGGCACGTGAGTTCTACGACTACGAGTCTAAGTACGTTAACGAGCGTACGCAACTAATAATCCCAGCGGATTTGCCAGAAGGGATCATTCGGGAGGTACAATACCTGGCTATCGAGGCTTTCAAGACCCTTGATTGCACTGGTATGGCACGGGTCGACTTCCTTATCACCAAAGATGGCTCAAAAATCTATGTTAACGAGGTAAACACGATCCCTGGCTTCACGGCCGTGAGTATGTATCCAAAGCTATGGGAGACGAGCGGTATCAACTATAGGGAATTGATTGATCGCTTGATCGAACTGGCCATCGAGCGACACACTGAGAAACGCCAGCTTATGACCTGAGCGGCCACTCTCATTGAGGTTCTGTCAGTGCGGAAACAGGTGATTAAAAGGCACAGCCGGTTTAATCGTCCAAAGACAAGGCTGCTGTTGCCAGGCGATGCTGGTTTTCGGCGAAGAAACTATACAAAGAGGTTGCTGGTTTGGCTGCGCCAGAGATCGCTCTATTTTCTCTTACTTGCTCTCCTTGTTTGGCTGGGTCACTTTCTATTGACCTCGCCTCGCTTCCAGGTGCAGGAGGCGAAGATCATCGGTAACAAGATGCTCTCCGTAGAACAGGTAGCCGAAGCAGCAGCCGTCCGGGACAAGAATATCTTTCTTATCAGCCAAAAGACCATAGGGCAGGCACTGCTAGGAAATCTGCGAACGCTTAAGAGCGTAAATATACACAGCGCCCTGCCCAATCAGGTTACCATCGAAGTGACAGAGTGGCAACCGGCCTATATCTGGAAAGTTGGACAAAACTTATATGTGGTATCCAGGGAGGGCATCGTTGTTGGAACTACCGCTACCCTCGGTCTGCCCATCGGCATCGTCGATGTCGATGGCGAACCGGTAAAGATCGGAGACCAGGTGGATCGTGAGGCCCTGGCCACAGCTGAGATTCTGTTCAACAGATTGCCCACTGTATCCGGAGTCACGGCCAAATATTTTGAATATTCCCACACCCAGGGGATTATCGCTCCTATTGAGCCAGGTATCAGGGTTTGCTTTGGGAGGCAAGGGGACCTTGAAAGTAAAATGTTGCTGCTAAAGTCCATTCTGGACAAAGCCAAACAAGACAACTTGAAGATGCAGTTCATCGATCTGCGCTTCAAAGGGCAGGCATATTTCCGTTAATCGAAGCGCTACTCATCCTATCACTTTAATAAGGAAGGCGAGGAGAGATGTGGTTACCGCTTATTGGTCTGCTCATGGGTATCATAATCGGGCTTGTCTTCTCACTATCAATTCCCCTGAACTACGCGCGTTATACAGCTACCGCTATCCTGGCAGCGCTGGATTCAACCTTAGGAGCCACCCGTGCTGGATTGGAAGGACAATATGATAACAGGGTTTTCATCTCAGGCCTTCTGGCCAATACTCTGCTAGCTGCTTTGCTCACTTACATTGGAGATCGCCTGGGGGTAGAGCTGTATTTTGCTGCAATTGTCGCCTTCGGTACGAGGCTATTCAATAATCTGGCCGTTATCCGACGGAGGTTGCTTACCCGTGGTCGCTCTGGGCAAGAGGCAGGTTAAACAGCATGCTTTGGATTGGTTTTTAAGGATGTTCGACAGCGTCTTCGTTGAAACTGATGTTGAGTTGAAGTGGTATGGTATAATGAGCGCCACCAGTGTGGTGACTGGCATGCGCAGAATGATTCTCCAGGGATAAGTTTGAGAACCATCCAGAGCGTCAATCTTTTGGCCTAAGATAGAGCGCATCTTAGCAGAGCCCGAAAAACCTTGTCTTATAGAGTCGGTACCGGAGTCACCGACATACGGTAAAAAGGGGAAATATCGGTGTCCAAGGGCAAGACCATAGTAGGAATCGACGCTGGTACAACTAAAGTATCTACCCTTATCGGCGAAGTTGGCGCGGATGGCAGCATCCATGTTATCGGCGTTGGGATCTGTCCCTCACGGGGGCTCCGCAAAGGCGTCGTCGTCAATATTGATGAGACGGTAGAGTCTATTGGGATGTCCGTCGAGAAAGCGGAACGAGTGTCTGGGTATAAGATTGTCAGTGCCTACGTTGGGATCGCCGGTGGACACATAGCCTCCTTGAACAACCGTGGCGTTGTGGCCGTCTCCCACCCAGATCGATCCATTACCCAGGAAGACGTGCAGAGGGCCATCGAGGCGGCAAGGGTGATCAATGTTCCCAGTAATCGAGAGATCATCCACACTATTCCGCGGCATTTCATAGTTGATGGTCAGGAAGGAGTCAAAAATCCGATTGGCATGATCGGCTATCGGCTCGATGTAGAGACCCATATTGTGACTGGCGCAGTAACAGCAATTCAGAATCTGACTAAGTGCGTCCACAAGTTAGGGATCGACATAGATGAGATTGTCCTTGAGCCACTGGCCTCCAGCGAGGCCGTTTTAACCGACGAAGAACGAGAGATGGGGGTTGTGATGGCTGATATCGGTGGGGGTACGACGGAGTTAGCCATATTTATCGATGGTAGTGCCTGGCACACAGCTATCATACCCGTCGGAGGCAATCATATTAGCAACGACATCGCTGTTGGACTGCGTACCCCTTTGGCGATGGCCGATGATCTGAAAATCAAATGGGGGCATGCACTTAGCACTAATATTAACGAAAATGATAGGATTGAAATTACAACCTTTGGCCGTGCGCAAAAGGAAGAGGTACCCCGTTCTGCCCTTTGTGAAGTTATCGAAGCGCGTCTCCAGGAGATCTTCGCTCTCATTGAAGCAGAGATAAAGCGCTCCGGCTATGATGGTCTTTTACCTGCTGGGCTTGTACTGACCGGTGGGACAAGCGAGCTTCCAGGAATTGCTGAGCTGGCTCGGGACATGTTGCAGTTACCTGTCCGCATCGGCACACCCAGTGGTATCCATGGTCTGATCGATTCCCTGACAAGCGCAGCGTACTCGACAAGTGTAGGACTGCTCCTTTGGGGAGCGCGATTCGGTGATGAGCCATCTGCTGTGCGTTCCTTTGGCCATAGTCGAGGAACAGCCATTAAACAGATGAGCAGAATTAAGGAGGGAGTGAGCGTGTATGGGCGCGTGAAGAATTGGTTTAAGGCGTTCTTACCTTAATTCGCTTTACTTCAGGGCTTCTGGACAAATTTGGTGGAGGCAAAGTTGATGTTTCCAGAGTTAAACGCTGAAAGGGGGCGGCGAGAGATGGCAACAGAGGTTGACACAGACTTATTTGCAAGCATAAAGGTGGTTGGCATAGGGGGTGGCGGAAGCAATGCTGTGAACCGCATGATAGAAGCAGACATGCGGGGAATTGAGTTTATCGCAGTGAACACCGACGCCCAGGCCCTGGCCAGAGCGGAGGCTGCCCGTAAGGTTCATATTGGCGAGAAGATGACCAAGGGCTTGGGGGCAGGGGGCAACCCGATTATCGGCGCCAAGGCAGCCGAGGAATCCAGCGAATTACTCTTCGAGGCTCTGAAGGATGCCGATATGGTGTTTATCTGTGCTGGTATGGGTGGGGGCACCGGCACCGGTGCTGCTCCTGTGATCGCTCAGGTTGCCCAGGAGCAGGGCGCGTTAACTGTAGCGGTCGTAACCAAACCATTCAGCTTCGAGGGTGCCAGACGGCGTTTGGTGGCCGAGGAGGGGATCGCCCAGCTGAAAGATAAGGTTGATGCGTTGATCACTATCCCTAACGACCGGCTTCTTCAGGTGGTGGAGCGAAAGACTTCGCTCGAATCGGCCTTCCGGATCGCCGATGATGTGCTGCGCCAGGGAATCCAGGGCATCGCTGAACTCATCACTGTACCTGGCATTATCAATCTCGATTTTGCCGATGTTAGATCAGTTATGGCTCAAGCTGGCTCAGCTCTAATGGCTATCGGGCGGGCCGAAGGTGAAGCGCGCGCTATTGATGCGGCCAAAGAAGCGATAGCTAGTCCACTCCTGGAGGTCTCCATCGAAGGGGCTAAAGGCGTGCTTTTCAATGTCACCGGTGGACCTGACTTAACCCTATTTGAGGTGACCGAAGCGGCCGATATCATTGCCAAAGCGGCCCATCCCGATGCCAACATCATTTTTGGGGCAGTGATTGATCAGCGGATGCAGGGTGAGATAAAGATCACGGTGATCGCTACAGGCTTTGATGGTAAGCCGTCCATAGTAAAGCCGGTAACACCTACTAAACTGCGTGAGGTACCCCTGCCGAATTTCGAGAGTGATGACCTGGATATCCCCGCCTTCCTGCGGCGCCGTTAAGGGGCTGTTTGCAGTCGAGAAACGGTGACTCAACAAGCGCGGTAGCTCTACCTGCGGTTCAAAGATGCCCGTGGGTATGTGCTCATCTTTTAAGCTGCCTCTTTTTCATTGTTTTAGAGCGCCAGCGTCGCTGGCGCTCTAAAAACCTGTCCCCTCGTGATTGACAACACAAAAAATTCTCAGAGAAAATTCAGAGATTAAGCTCTTGACATTCACAATATATTGTGCTATATTTTATATTAGGATACAATATATAGTACTGGAGGAGTGGGCGATTCCTGGAGGCCTCACTACAGGGCGGTTGTGAATAAATTGGGGGCAGAAGATGCAGTGTCCATACTGCGGGCATGGTGACTCAAAAGTCGTTGATTCGCGGGAGCTGGATCAGGCTATAAGACGACGGCGCGAGTGCTTAAAGTGCGGGCTTAGATTCACTACCTATGAAAGAGTAGAACAGGCCAGGTTATTAGTGGTGAAGAAGGATGGTCGGCGGGAAGAATTCGATAGTCATAAGCTATTTGAGGGTATCCGCAAGGCCTGCACCAAGCGTCCCATATCGGTCGATCGGATGCAGCAGCTCGTGGATGAGATCGAGCTGGAACTTTTTAAGATGGGACAGCCAGAGGTTCCCAGCCAGGTAATTGGGGAAATGGTTATGTCTCGCCTACGGCAACTGGATGAGGTTGCTTATGTACGATTCGCTTCCGTTTACCGCCAATTTACGGACGTGGAAAGCCTCATCGCCGAAATAGAAGAACTTCGAGAGTGGAAAAGAAGGGCGCTTGAGGATAAGCGTCAGCTTGAGTTGAAACTCTGAGACCGTGAAAGGGGAGCCGAGATGCCAGAAGCTATCGAGCCTCAGTTGACCAAGAATGCCTTAACCGTTCTGGAACGAAGATATTTGAAGAAGGATGACCAGGGCCAGGTAGTTGAGACGCCGGCAGAGATGTTCCGACGAGTAGCTCAGAACATCGCCAGCGCGGAGCTAATCTACGACCCTAAGGCTAAAGCAAGAGTAGCTGAAAAGGAAGAGGAGTTCTACCAGGCGATGGCCAGTCTAGAATTCTTGCCTAACTCCCCTACTTTGATGAACGCCGGGCGAGAACTCCAACAATTGTCGGCCTGTTTCGTGCTTCCTATCGAAGATTCTATGGTTTCTATCTTCGAGACCATCAAAAATACCGCCCTTATTCATCAATCTGGTGGTGGCACCGGTTTCTCTTTCAGCCGGCTGCGCCCCAAGGGCGATAGGGTCAGGTCAACGGGTGGCGTGGCCAGCGGGCCACTTTCTTTTATGAAAGTATTCAATGCAGCCACCGATGCAGTCAAACAGGGTGGCACGCGACGTGGGGCAAACATGGCCATTCTATCTGTTGACCATCCCGATATCTTGGAGTTTATTACGGCTAAAGAAGAGAGCGATGCCTTTAACAACTTCAACCTGTCTGTAGCTATCTCCGAAGCTTTTATGGAAGCTGTTGATAGGGGAGCCGACTACGATCTGATTAATCCCCGGACCGGACAGACGGTCGGAAAACTTTCAGCTAGAAATGTATTCAATTTGATCGTCGAGACGGCTTGGAGCAGTGGCGAACCAGGTATAGTCTTTCTAGATAGGATTAACAAAGATAATCCTACGCCTAAGATTGGAGCTATTGAGAGCACGAATCCTTGCGGTGAACAACCGCTGTTACCTTACGAATCCTGTAACCTCGGATCCATCAATCTGGCCAAGATGGTCTGCGAGAAGGATGGAACGCCGAGTATCGATTATGCCAAGCTGGAAAGGACTATCAATACAGCTGTCCGTTTCCTCGATAATGTTATCGATGTCAATCGTTATCCATTGCCCATCATCGCCGAGATGACTAAGGCAAATCGCAAAATCGGACTCGGAGTTATGGGCTTTGCTGATATGCTGATCGCTTTGGGTATACCTTACGATTCTGAAGCAGATTTAGAGATTGCCAGAAATCTGATGTGCTTCATCAGAGATAAGGCGCGCTTTGTGTCTGTGGAACTGGCTAAAGAGCGTGGTGTCCTTCCAAATTTTCAGGGTAGCATCTACGATGTAACCGATGGTTTATCCTTACGCAACGCCACTATAACCACCATCGCCCCCACCGGAACCTTGAGTATCATCGCCAACTGCTCTAGTGGGATCGAACCCCTGTTTGCCCTTAGTTACGTTCGTAATATCCTGGATAACGACCATCTATTGGAAGTGAATCCCGCTTTTGAGAAGATAGCACGGGAGGAGGGTTTCTACAGTGTATCTTTGATGGAAGCTATCGCCGACAAAGGTTCCATTCAAGATATGGCGGAGATTCCCAGCCACGTACGTCGTATCTTCGTCACCGCTCACGATGTAAGCCCGGAATGGCATGTGAGGATGCAAGCGGCTTTTCAGAAGTACACCGATAATGCCGTCTCAAAGACGGTTAACTTCCCCCATGACGCTACCGTGGAAGATGTACGCCGGGCTTATTTGCTGGCTTATCAGGAGGGTTGTAAGGGAATAACCATTTACCGTGATCGCAGCCGAGACAAACAGGTGCTAACTGTAAAAAAGAAGGAGGCGACAGCTGTGACGAGAATAGTACCGCGACCGCGACCAACTGTAACGACAGGAAGCACAGAGAAGGTGAGTACAGGCTGTGGCAATCTCTATGTGACCGTGAATTCAGACGATCAGGGCATTTGTGAGGTCTTCACTCAAATGGGCAAGGCCGGTGGTTGTGCTGCTGCCCAAGCAGAGGCTGTGGCGCGTTTGATCTCCCTCGCCCTGCGTTCAGGGGTAGATCCTGACTCGATAGTGAGGCAATTGAAGGGTATCAGGTGTCCCTCTATAGCCTGGCGGGAAGGGAGTGTCATACTGTCTTGTCCGGATGCCGTCAGCAAAGTTTTGGAGAAATACTCAAAAAACGGAGACTGTGATAAGCAGGATACCAGTCTGGCTAATACCACGGTGACGGTCAGGAATATCGCGGGCGAGTGTCCGGAATGCAGCAGTCTTATCGAGTATGTTGATGGCTGCTTCGTCTGCCGGTCCTGTGGTTATTCCAAGTGCGGTTAGACTAGAAAGGGATCTATCCATATGGTATTAAGTGATAGAACAATCAGGGAAGAGATTAGAAAGGGACATATCATAATCGAGCCGTTTGACCCGAAGTCTATTCAGCCATCCAGCATTGATCTTCATTTGGACAACAAGTTCCGTGTTTTCCGAAACTCGCGTTACCCCTATATTGATGTTCGCAAGAATATGGATGATCTGACAGACCTGGTCGAGGTGCCAGAGGATGTACCATTCATCCTTCATCCCGGGGAATTCGTTTTGGGCAGCACATTTGAGTATGTAGCTCTCCCCACTTACCTGGTTGCCAGGCTGGAGGGCAAAAGCTCCCTCGGCCGATTGGGACTTTTGATCCACTCAACCGCTGGTTATGTGGATCCCGGTTGGTGCGGCAATTTGACCCTTGAGCTCAGCAATGTCGCTAACCTGCCAATTACGCTTTACTATAAGATGAAGATCGGCCAGATTTCATTCTTTCGGATGACCACCAGTGTCGAGAAACCTTACGGTTCCAAAGGCCTCCAGAGTAAATATCAAGGGCAGACGGGCCCAACGCCTAGTCGTTTCTATCTCAACTATGAAGATAAGTAAGCATCGCCGTGGAGGTAGCCTTCGAACTTGAATAATAGACAAGTTAAGGCCTGAGGTGAGCTGGGAACGCATTGCTAAGGCGAGGCGTAGGCTCGCACGAGAGGTGGGAACCATCAGCAAGGACTGGGGCGGACGGATACCGATCGCCCTTGTTTATCCAAACTCTTATTATGTTGGAATGTCCAGTTTGGGATTCCAAACGGTCCACGGATTACTTAATCGTCAGGACAATATCGTTTGCGAGCGTGCCTTTTATGATCCCTCCGACCCTTCGTCTCGGGAGGAACCTCTTCTCTCGCTGGAGAGCCAGCGTGAATTGTCTGAGTTTGCTGTTATCGCCTTCTCCGTATCTTTCGAACTCGATTACTTTAATGTTATCTCATCTCTTAGGGGGGCTAAGATTCCCCTGTTGGCTGAGGAGCGCACTGAGGCTCACCCATTAGTAATGGCCGGTGGACCATGCGTCTTCGCTAATCCAGAGCCACTAGCCCCTTTTTTCGATGCGCTCATCATAGGGGAGGCCGAGGCGATCTTACCGGGTGTTATATCTGAGTTGGAGCACCATATCAGTGACCGAAGAGAGGAATTACTGGCGGCCCTGGCTAAGATTCCCGGCGTTTATATCCCGAAATTTTACGAGGTTGAATATGCCACTGATGGCTCTATAGCCTCAATAAAACGGAAGCGCAGGGCGATTCCTCTGCCTGTCCAGCGACAATGGGCCTTAGATCTGGACGACTTCGCCACCACCTCGGTGGTGCTCACGCCTGATACGGAGCTGGGCGATATGTACCTGATAGAGATCGCCCGCGGCTGTAGCCGGGGCTGCCGTTTCTGCCTGGCCGGTTATTCTTATCGCCCTATGCGCGAACGATCCGTCGCCCGCCTTTTAGAGCAAGCTAAAGATGGGATGCGCTATCGTCGGCGCATAGGGCTGGTAGGGGCTGCGATCTCCGATTATTCTGCCATTGGTGAGCTGTCCACCGGGTTGCGTAGGTTGGGAGCAAAAGTGGCCGTCGCCTCCCTGCGCATCGATCCGCAATCTGAACAACTTCTTAACGCCTTAGTAGAGAGTGGCATACGAACAATCACCATCGCACCGGAAACTGGCTCTGAGCGTCTCCAGAGATTGATCAACAAAAATATCTCCATCGATGAGGTCTTACGGGCTATTGACCTGATCGCTCACTATAAAATAGATAGAGTGAAACTATATTATATGGTCGGTTTGCCGACAGAGACAGAGGAAGACGTCAAGGAGGTATCCAAACTGACCCTGGCCATAAAGAGGCGGATTGAAAAAGGGGGAGCCGCACCTAATCTTACAGTGAACCTCACCCCTTTTGTACCGAAGGCCCAAACGCCTTTCCAATGGCTACCAATGCTTCCCAGCGAGGAGATGACTGAGCGCATCCACCTGATCAAGATGGGATTGAAGGGACAACAGGGTATCGTGATTAGGGTGGAAAGTCCGGCCTGGGCTACCGTTCAAGCAGCGCTGGCACGAGGGGATCGGCGTATGGCTAGGGCCTTGTCTGCAATCCACGAGGTATCAACCACCGCCTGGGTTAGAGCAATGAAGGAGAGCGGGCTTGACCAATCGTTCTACACCACCCGTCAGCGCCAAGACAATGAAGTGTTGCCTTGGTCAACGATTGATGTGAATGTCAGCAAAGCATTTTTGCGTCGCGAATTAGTCGAAAGCGAACGGCTACTGGTTACAGATCCGTGTCCAGCAAGGGGATGCCGGAAATGTGGTGTCTGCCCACCCGACTTCGCCCGGATTCCAGCCTACAATTAGTGATTGGAGACGACCAATTTGATTAGGCACCAAGCGGGTGACCTGGTCTATTTGCAGTTTGAGAATTTAGTGAGATACAAGGAGATCATTCACGCTATTTCCACGCGTCACGGCGGCGTCAGTAATGGAATATACAGGTCCCTGAATATGAGCTTCTCCGTAGGCGACGCAACAGATAACGTTGTGTCTAATCGTGCTATTCTATGCCGGGCTCTCAACATTCCAGCGGAGGCTATAGTGGTCCCTCAGCTGGCTCATAGCTGTAACGTTGCCGTAGTCAGCAGTAACGATAAGGGACAGGGCGCACTGAGAGGTGGGACCGGTATACCAGTAAGTGACGCCTTAATCACCGATAGCCCAGGTCTTTTTCTGCTGATCACCTTCGCCGACTGCGTACCTTTGCTGTTCTATGACCCGGTCAAAAGAGCGGTCGGCCTGGCTCACGCCGGATGGAAAGGTACGGTAAATCAGATCGCCCGTCATGTTGTGGGGAAAATGACTCAGGACTTTGGCACAGATCCAGCGGACTTGATTATTGGGATTGGGCCATCCATTGGTCCCTGCTGTTATGAGGTGGGCGATGAGGTTATGGCGCTCGTCAGCCGAGCCTGGGGTGACCACCTTGACGATGTTGCCCACCAGGTTGATGGGAGACGGCATTTGGATTTATGGAATCTCAACCATCATGCTATTCTTGAAGCAGGGGTCAACGAGACTCACTTAGAAGTGACTCGTATCTGCACCAGCTGTCGGGTTGGGGATTTTTTCTCCCATCGAAGAGAGCGTGGGCGTACCGGCCGCTTCGCGGCTATAATCGGGTTGCACTGACTATTTCAGTGGGATTGGGATATCGACTTATGTGGGACATTGAGCAGAACCTGCGGGACGTACGCCGCCGAGTGGCGCTGGCTGCCCAAAGGGTGAGTCGCGATCCAGATGAGGTGACTATCGTCGCTGTAACCAAGGCCATCGATGTCGAACGGATCATGTTGGCTTACAAACTCGGCCTGCGCCACTTTGGGGAGAATCGTGTGCAAGAAGCTCAAGCGAAGGTCACCCTTTTGAGGTCGCAGATTCCTACCAGTCCAACCGCGCAGACAGATATACATTGGCATATGGTCGGACACCTTCAAACAAATAAAGCTAAAGCGGCCGTAAAGCTCTTCGACTTCATTCACTCTGTAGATAGCCTGAGGCTGGCCACAGCTATCAGCGATTGCGCCCTGAAGTTAGGACTAATGGTGCCTATCCTCCTGCAAGTGAATATATCCGGTGAGGCCACTAAATTTGGGTTTTCAGCGGAGGATGTGCCAGCGGCCGTATCTGAAATCGCCTGCTTGCCTGGTATCCAGATTAGGGGGTTAATGACTATAGCTCCCATCGTGGCTGATCCTGAAGATGCCCGTCCTATCCTTCGTCGTCTCCGTGAGCTGCGCGATGAGTTGAGACAAGCCTTCCCCGCGCTTAGGTGGTCCCATCTCTCTATGGGAATGACCGACGATTTTGAGGTAGCTATCGAAGAAGGTGCTACCTTAGTCCGCTTAGGACGGGCCATCTTCGGATCGCCCCGTTGAAATCAGGGGGCAGCCGTACTACAATGTCAGTCATCTTAAGCACACAATCGGGAGTCCCGACGGGCCTGGTTCTTTACCTGAGTTAGAGGGTATCACCAGTCAGGTGCTACCCTTCTCCCATCGAGGGTAGTCGAGAGGGGAAATCCCAAGAGAAGACGACTTGGGGGTTAGCTGCCATAGAGATGCCACCGATATAGAGGTAAAGATTTAGCCGATGTGCTGAAGGGGGTGAGGGTAATGACGACCTGGTTCTACAATTTTATAGATCTCCTATTTAATGCTTTGACTATAGCGATCCTGGCTAGGGCTCTTCTGTCCTGGTTTGGGATTGGTCCGGAGAACCCGCTAGTGCGTCTTCTCTATGAGGTTACAGAACCAATCCTGGCTCCGTTACGGCGCGTGATTCCACCACTAGGGATGATCGACATCACCCCTATCGTTGCTCTATTCCTGCTCATGTTTTTGCACCGTCTTATACTCGCTTCGCTGACTGGGTTTTAAGCGCTCGAGGAGCTGTTCCTCACTCAGGATGGGCACGTTGATAAGTTTATCTCGCCCCCTCGCACCGTGCAAAATCACGATATCCGGCTGACTGAGGCATAGTGCCTTAGCCAGCAACTCAATCAAGGCTTCGTTTGCCCGTCCCTCAATCGGTGGCGCAGTCACCTTAACTTTCAGGATCCCCTGCTCGAAGCGCTCTATGCTATTCCTCGACGAGTTGGGTTGTAGGCGTATCTTGAGCTTCGCCATTTGTTTGTAGTATGCAGCCTTACTCTAAAACTTGCGAGAGAGTGCCGAAGCGATATCCCTTGGCCTTTATCCCCTTGATGATTTCAGGCAAGGCCTGAGCAGTCTTTTCTAGTGCGGCATGGTTGATGACGATGGTACCCCCTTTGACATTGTTGACCACTCTTTGGATCACACTCTGGGTGGTAGAATCATTGCGCCAGTCAGTGGAATCTAGCGTCCAGTAGATGCACTGATAGCCCTCTCTGGATAGTAGTCTGAGAAGGCGTTGATCGTAGGCACCGAACGGGGGGCGAAAATAGGGCTTGGGGCTAATCCCGGTGAGGCGCCGTATCACCTCCGCGGTACGCTTTATTTCGCTCAACATCTGTGCCTCGCTCAGTTTAGTGAAGTTTGGGTGAGAGTAGCTATGGTTTCCCAGTTCGTGTCCATCAGCCACAATTTGTTTTAAGAGGGCTGGATTCGCCTCAGCCCATTCCCCTGTGGTGAAGAAGGTGGACTTAATACTGTTCTGGCGTAGTATTTCCAGGACGACAGCCGTACTGCCGGGTGCACCTCCGAGATCAAAGGTGAGGGCTACATAAGGGGAATTCGGATTACCCCGGACTATCACCTTCGCCTCGGTCGGCATTTGTATAGGAAGGCCATCGGCTGCGGGCGCGCTCTTTAGTGTAGCTGTTGCGGTGGGCAGTGGGATTGGTGTGCTCACGGGCGAGGGGGTCGGAGACGGGGTTGTGGGGGAGTTAGGAAGTGGGGTGGCAGTAGACTGCGGGATGGATGCTTCCCTAGGAGGCCGTAGACCTGGATAACTCTCGGTTGGTTCTGTAATTCCAGATACAGGCATATTGTTTGTGGATGTGGAGAGAGCTGTTGGCATCGCTGTAGGATAGCCTGAGAGTGTGCGGCATCCCAAACCTAAGGATAGGGTCATACACAAGATGACGATGAAATTAATAGTGTAAAGTCGTAATCTCATTTAGCTGCCCTTTGGTGACATCTGATTATCCTTCATCACTTACCTTGTGAACCAAATGGGGCAAGATAGCCTAAAATGAAATTCCAAAGCTGATCAGCGACGATAGCCATGACAATTGGTCGGTGAGGATGAGCAGTCCCAAAGCGATCAGAAAAAATCCTGTTACGAAAGGCATAAAGCGAAGCCGATTTCGCCACTGGCCTACCAAGCGGACAGCGGCACTTAGCCACAGGGCAGCCAGTAAAAAGGGGAAGGCCAGTCCTAAGGAATAAACGGCCAGCAGAGTGCTACCCTGCCACACTGTCTGTAGTGTACCAGCCAGAAGCAGGATAGCCCCAAGCGTCGGCCCAACACAGGGCGTCCAGCTGAAGGCGAAGACGGATCCCAGGAGAAAGGAAGTCAGGTAGCCATGGGATAATTCGTGTCCGAAATGGAGGCGTTTCTCCTTGGAGAGCGCCGGAATCTGTAATAGCCCGGCCACTTGGAGCCCCAGGATGATTAGGATGACCCCACCTATTTTTCTGATGATCGGTATATAACCGTATATGAGATAGCCAAGGAAACTGACCGAGGCACCAAGACTGATGAAGATGAGCGAAAAACCGGCCGCAAATAGAAGGGTATGTAGGACAGCTGCCATCCTTTTGTAGCCCTGCTCATCGGTGAGAGCTGAATCAGCCAGGTAGCTAATATATACAGGTACAAGCGGCAGAAAACAGGGCGAGATAAAAGAGAGCACGCCGGCAGCAAAAGCGATGGCTATTGGCAGGATGGGTTCCGTTGTCACAAAGATTCCTCCGCTAATCAACAACAGGTTATGATATTAAGTCCAACCCACTATTTACAAATAGTAGTGGAGGGGGAAAGGAACTGTCAAGGGCACTTGCGCAGGATTCATTTATGTTATATATTGCCTTTGCTCGCATCAATGGAGGTAATGGATGGTCCGGCCCAAAACAGAGGCTTGACTGATGAAGCTGGTTATGGCCATCGTCCATGAACAGGACGCACACAAAGTGCTTGATGCTCTCGTGTCCAAGCGCTATTCCGCAACTGGCATTGGGAGCGTAGGCGGCTTCCTGCGTAAGAAGAATACTACCGTTCTGGTCAGTGTGGAGGCGGAGGAGATAGAAAATGTGATCGATATAATTCGAGAGATCTGCCGCGCTCGCACAGAGGTTTTCTACCCTCCCCCACCAGTCCTGACTACGGTCGAAGGCTATGTGCCAACACCCATCGAAGTGAAAATTGGGGGAGCAATTATCTTCGTTATAGACATAGAATATTTCGAGCGTGTCTAAGCCTCACTTGTTCCGGATCAAGCCCAAAATCATTGACACTATGCACCGGGCGGACTAAAATGTGACTGTACGGAAAGGTGAGCACCTTCCTTGCTAATTTAAGGAATGTCCCAAAATGTCAGGCCAATAGCTAAAGCGATCATCCCCGGAGGTAAAGTTTATCCTCGTTACTAATTCAAGCGTCAAAATCCAGATACGCCCAAATTAAGGGCAAGGAGGAGCAGGATGCCAGAATGGAACCTTGAAGAATTGCACTATTTGCGCCAGTATCGCACCCCCCATTCTGAGGGATATCTGATAATGCAGGATGAAGAGCGCCTTGGCCGTGTTGAGCTGCATTTCGCCTCCAACGTAGTCTATGGTACGCTGATCGTTGAGCGCGAAATGGGTGAGGACGAGATCGCTGACTTGGTTGATAAGATCGATGATGACCTGGTGATGTCTGCTGATGTGACCCGTGAGGATTTTGTTGTATCCGTCTACCAGGGACGTGACCTGGGCTTGTATAGCGATGAGTATTTTGAGGAAGAAGAGGAAGAAGAGGAGTAGTCCTATTATACGTGCCCGGATGCTATGCTGACGTTCTTCAGCAATCATGCCCTCCAAGGAGGTCTGCCCATCTCATGGCCAGGTTACTGGATAGTATAAACGAACCGGCTGATTTAAAGCGTCTGACCACCGGAGAGATAGAGAGGCTTGCCCGTGAAATAAGAGAGGAGCTAGTCGGCACAGTTTTCCAGACAGGTGGGCATTTAGCTTCTAACCTGGGTGTTGTGGAGCTAACCCTTGCTCTGCACTCTGTCTTCAATAGCCCAAAAGATAAAATCGTTTGGGACGTTGGCCATCAGTGTTACGTGCACAAAATGCTGACTGGGCGCAAGGATAAGTTTCATACTATTAGACAGTTCTCCGGACTCAGCGGTTTCCCTACGCCTAATGAGAGTCCCCATGATGCCTTTGGTACTGGCCATGCGAGCACTTCTGTATCAGCTGCGTTGGGTATGGCTGTAGCGCGTGATCGCCTGGGGGAGGACGGCTATGTCATCGCCGTCATTGGAGACGGGGCCTTGACAGGTGGGCTGGCCTTCGAGGGGTTGAATAACGCCGGACATTCCGCCAGCAGATTGATTGTAGTGTTGAATGATAACCAGATGTCGATATCACCGAACGTGGGCGCCTTGGCCAAATATTTGGGTCGCCTTCGCACTGATCCCCGCTACTATCAGGCTAAGAGTGGGTTGGAACATACCCTGATGCGGTGGCGTTTTGGGAAGAAGAGTCTTGATGCCTTAAAAGCAGTAAAAAACAAATTTAAAGGGCTACTAATCCCTACAATGATGTGGGAAGAGCTCGGCTTCACTTATATTGGCCCGGTGGATGGACACAATATCGGATTACTGCAAGAAACCCTTCAGCGAGCGAAAACGCTTCAAAGGCCAGCCTTCGTGCACGTTTGTACCGTGAAGGGGCGAGGATACGATCCGGCGGAAAAAGACTCGGTGAGGTTTCACGGGGTGCCACCGAACGGTGGCCCAAAGAGCAATGTTCCCAGCTACACCAAGATCTTCGGTGAGACTGTCGCCAGGATTGCTCGTGGCGATCCAAGGGTAGTGGCCATAACAGCCGCCATGGCCGAGGGTACCGGATTAGTCCGCTTTGCCCTGGAATTTCCCCAGCGCTTCTTCGATGTTGGAATAGCAGAGGGACACGCGGTCACCTTCGCTGCGGGATTAGCCAGCAGAGGCATGAGGCCCATTGTGGCCATTTACAGTACCTTTTTGCAACGGGCTTACGATCAGATAATTCACGACGTGTGTATGCAGGATACGCCCGTCGTGTTCGCCATTGATCGGGCAGGGATCGTTGGGGATGATGGTCGTACTCACCAGGGAACGTTTGATCTGTCTTATCTACGTGCTATTCCCAATCTGGCTATTATGACGCCGAGGGATGAAAATGAGCTTCAGCATATGCTTTGGACAGCACTCAATTATGCTGGGCCAGTGGCCATTCGCTATCCTCGGGGAGATGGCATTGGTGTTCCTCTCGATGATGCTATGAAGCTTCTACCATGGGGACGAGCGGAGATACTCCGTCAAGGGGATCATCTGGCTATCCTGGCCGTTGGCTCGACCGTCTATCCAGCCTTAGCCGCGGCTGACATCTTAGGACGTCATGGCCTTTCCTGCGCCGTCGTGAATATGCGTTTTGTTAAACCACTGGATACGGACCTGATCATACATATGGCCAGACGTTTCCATCGCCTGGTTACCATCGAAGAGAATGCCTTGGCCGGTGGGTTTGGTAGTGGTGTCCTTGAGATCCTGGAGATGAGGGGCTTGTTGAGCCAAACCATTGTCAAAAGAATAGGCATTCCCGATGAGTTTGTGGATCATGGCCCACAAGATGTGCTCCGCGAGAAGATCGGACTGACCCCCCAGGGCATCTCCCAGACCGTAAGGAACGCCTTCCCTGATCTACAACGGTTGACCCCTATCGCCATCGTCAGCCACCGCACATAAGTAAACCCTAGCATGCTGAGTCTTCAAGGTATCCTGGCCAAATACGAGTCAGAACTAAACAGAGAGATTGCTGCCTGTATACCATCCCCAGGGGAAGCAGGACAGCTCTACAGCATGCTCCATTACCATTTAGGTTGGGTCGATAAGGATTTTCGGCCGCGGCAGACCGAAGGTGGCAAACGGATTCGACCATTACTCTGCCTGCTTTCTTGTGAGGCCAGTGGGGGCGATTATCACCAAGTGCTACCTGCGGCGGTGGCTTTGGAACTGGTGCACAACTTCTCCCTGATTCATGACGATATCCAGGATGCCAGTCATGAGCGACGTCATCAACCCACCGTGTGGAGTATTTGGGGTGTACCTCATGGCATCACGGCTGGTGATACTATGTACACGCTGGCCTTTCTGGCGATGAGACGGCTCTTGTTACGTGGCGTAGAACCAACCTTGGTCTTGGAGGCGACGCAAGACCTTGCTCAAGCCTGCCTGCAGCTTTGTGAAGGACAATATTTAGACATCAGTTTCGAAGAAATGATGAACATAAGCAGTGAGTCCTATATCTCAATGGCGGCAAAGAAGACCGCTGCCCTCTTGGGCTGCGCCGCTAAGTTGGGGGCCTTGATAGGCAGCAAACAGGAACCGCTGGCCGAGCTTTATCGCCTCTTCGGAACAAAGATCGGCATCGCTTTCCAAATTAGGGATGATCTACTGGGAATCTGGGGTGATGAGAAGGTCACTGGTAAACCTAAGGGCGATGATATTCTCCATAAGAAAAAGACCATCCCGCTAGTTTATGCCTTAGAGAAGAGCACAGAGGAGCAACGCCACCAACTATTTGAGATCTATCAAAAGGATACGCTAGGTGGTGATGATGTTACGAAAGTGATCGCCCTCCTCGAGAGGTTAGGGGCCCATCGCCATGCTGAGGAGGAAGCCAATGCCTGGTATCAAGCAGCCTTAGTTGAGCTGAACAGAGCAGCCCCTCAGGGCTGGGCTGCAGACCAGCTCAAGCAGCTAGCGGCCTTCCTAGTATCTAGAACCTATTAGGCGTGCCGATAAAATGTGTAGGTCATCCTATCTATAGTAAGAATAATACAAATACTTCATTGCTGAGCAACCTGCCTCTAGCTGTTAATCTAAGATAGTTTTGCTCTGTGCTGAGTAGTCCCAAGCCCTCTGCTTGCTGAATCGCCTCGCCGTAAATATCTTGCAATCGCTGGTGAAATCGCTCCTCAAAACGATCAACGCTGAGGCCCTCGCTAAGCCTGAGCCCTAAAATGATCGTTTCGGTCATTTCTAAGCGTACATCTATATGCTCCAAATGGGCCACCGCTGACCGGTTATGTCGAATGTTTTCGACATATTCTGGTGGCCAGAGCACATTATAATAGCGGCGACGTCCGAGGCATGAATGAGCACCTGCCCCCAGCCCCACATATGGTTCGTTGTACCAATACACCAGGTTGTGTCGACAGCGCTTGGGATGATCTGGACAAAGCCTGGCCCAGTTAGAGAGCTCATAATGCTCATAACCGTACTCCTCTAACAGGTGCTCTGCAAGCTCATACATCTCCGCAACTGTGTCATCCACTGGCAACGCGATTTGGCCGCTATGCACCGCGTAGCCAAGGGGTGTATCCGGCTCTAGTGTTAAAGAGTAAAGCGATAGGTGATCTGGGGCGAGGGACACAGCCCTGCGCAAATCCGCTTCCCAGCGGGAGAGATCCTGTCCAGGGAGGCCATAGATCAGATCCAGGTTTACGTTATCAAAACCCGCTGAACGACTGAACTCATAGGACAGCAATGCTTCCCTAGTTGTATGCGTTCGGCCTAGTAATCGCAATAGCGTATCATCGAAGCTTTGGATACCCAGACTGAGCCGATTGATGCCAAGAGATCTCAGTCGATGAAGGTAGGACCGGTTGATTGTACCTGGATTGGCCTCCAGGGTGATTTCGATGTCATCGGCCGAGCCGAGCAATCTTTGGCACGTCGTCAAGATATGGGCAATCTGTCGCGTATCCAGAAGGGAGGGGGTTCCACCACCAAAATAGATAGTGCCCATTGGCAGGAGGGATTGATACGGTTCTGTTCTGAGCATTTGGGCTACGATGGAAACTTCACGGCGTAAGGCTTCAACGTACCCCTCTTTGAGCCCGCACAATCCCACATAGGAATTGAAATCACAATAAGTGCACTTTTTAAGACAAAACGGTATATGAATGTAGAGCGCCAGGCGTTTCTCGGACATTCCCACCGACCTCTGGTTACCTTTACCGGTAAGGTTAGCGATAGCTTATTTATGTAAAACCTTATGCCTCGAGGAGTTATTCAGACAATAGCCGTACCTGTTCAGGCTCTGGGGGTTCTGGTAATCGGGAACTACGGTATCGGGCTGGGTGAAGCGGCCGAGCAGCGCACTGTATGGCCTGGTGGAGTACCAGTACAAGCCCGTGGATAGGTCCAGCGTCTGCCCGGTGAACCTTCGGTCGGTGGGCAAGTTCGCGCCCCCGGAGCGGGTCTGACCATAGGCTGTGTAGGTGATCGAGTCCACGATATTCCCCCCAGCGTCACTCACCCTCACCGTGCCCCCCAGATGGTCGCTATGTACATAGTATAGCACCCCATCCCGGCGCAGGGCAATCAGCCTATTTAAAGACCCCAGGGTGGCATAGTAGTACTTGGTTATCTTCTCGCTTGTGTCCTGCCCGTTGCCCACGTTGCGCTGGTAATGCCTCCCCACGTAGTGGATAGTACCATAGTCGTCCACCCTTTTCACCCTCGCCCCATCCCCATCGTAGGCGAAGCGGGCGACGAACTGGTAGCCCGCGGCATCGCCTGAGACCTTGACCAGGCGGTTCTCGGCATCGTACTTCAGGTACCAGTTGCCACTCCTGACCATGTTGCCGTTGCCATCGTAGCTGTAGCCGACACCAGCAAAGGCGCTCACCCCGTGGACGGGCGGGTTCCCGTAGGTGTAGAGGGAACCGTTCTGGCTGGTGATGTTGCCGATCTGGTCATAGGCGAGGGTTTCCAGGTCGGCGCCGTTGGTGACCTTCCTCTTGGTCGGCCGGTCCAGGTCGTCGTATTCGTAGGTGAAGTCCTCGCCAGCAGCCAGGTCCTGCCACCTTGTCAGGTTGCCCAGGTTGTCGTAGGCCTGCTGCAGCTCCTGGATGGTGGGCAACCCGGCCTTGCTCGTGGCGATGCCCTTGAGCGCCCCGTAGGGGGCGCCCGCCGCGTCCAGCCCAGTACCATAATACGAAAACGTGGTCGTCGCCCCACTGCCCAGGGTCAAGACCTTGGGCTTGAGCAGCTGGTTGTAGGTGGTGCTCGCTAGATAGCTTACACCCGTGCTGCTGGCGATGGCTACAAGCTGGGCCTGCTCCCCATAGGTGTAGGTGAGCGTCTCCCCATCAGGATAGACCAGCGTCTTCACTCGATCCATGGCATCGTAGCTCCACTGGGTGGTATAGAGCTGCCCATCCGTCCAGTGCTCCTCCGTAAGCATACGGCCACGCTCGTCGTATGTCCAGCGGGTATGACCCGCGGCATCCCACATCTCGGTGCGCCGCCCCTTCGGGTAGCCTCGATTCACATTGTCAGTGTAATCGTCGTAGCGGTAGAAGACCCTGGCCCGCAGGTCAGGGACGCTTGTGCGCCCATCGTAATCCTCCAGCCAGCTGCGCAGGTCCTGGGGGTCCTGGGCGCTGATCAGCCGATAGCCCGTCGGCGGGGCGACGATGGGACCACGACTGAACTCAGGGATGATCCCCAGATTGCCCACCGTCCAGAGGTTCTGCATGGCTGAGCGCAGCTCGTTGAAATGCAGGCCGCGCACCTTCACCCCCTGGCCGGCCACGATGGCCGCGTCACTGAAGGCGAACTCCCCCCGCTGCGCCGCGACGTGGGCCGTGCCCACGGCCGAGCGCAGCTCCATCAGATCGTAGACCGAGGGTTTGCTCACCCCAGCCACGATCTCGCTCACCCAGTGGCTCTCCTCCACCCCGTTAACCGTCCAGCGCATAGGGTAGTAGCGGCGCTTGGGGCGGTTCAACTCATCATAGGTGAAGGTGATGGTCTGCCCCCGGGCATCGGTCTGGCTGGTGAGGTTGCCGGCCAGGTCGTACTCGTAGCTCCACCAGTAGGAGGCATCGGCCGGATTGTTGCTGCCACACCTATCGGGGTCGTGCATCCTCACCCTCTGCCCCAGGGGATTGTACCCCATCTTCGTGACGTTGCCGGCCTGGTCGCTCACCTGAACCAGGTCGTCGAGCACATCGTAGCTGTAGGTGGTGGTGGCGTAGAGGGTGACATTGGGGTCAGCGCCGCTGTACTCCTCCACCTTCACCAGCCGGTCGAAGGGGTCGTTGATCAGGTCGCGGCGATGGTTCTTCTCATCCACCACAACCGTCGTGCGCCCCACATAGTAGCACTTCTTGGTCGTGCCCTCGGGGTTGGTCACCTCACGAGGGCGGCGCAGACCCTCGTAGAGGTAGGTGGTCTTGGGCTGGCTTGTGTCAGGAGTGGTATAGTCCCAGGTGTTGCTGGCCGAGGGGTAGGGCACCGACTGGCTGGACTGGAGCCCCCGCCCGTCGTAGTTGGTATCCACGACGAGGGGGTTGGCCCCGGCGGCGTTCTCGCGGCGACTCTGCACCACGCGGCCCAGCCCATCGTACCAGGACTTCGTCTCATAGACGCTGCTGCCCGACTCCCGCCGCTTGGTGGTGATGGTGAAGCGTGGTGGCGGCTGGCTCGGGTTGTGGAAGTAAACGTATTCGATGGTGGGTGGGGCCGGCGACCCATCGCCGGGCCTCCTCACCTTGATCAGGCGCTTGAAGGCGTCGTACTCGTAGGTGGTCGTCTGCCCGTTGATGTCGGTGACGCTGGTGGGCCGGCCGCTGGCTGGGTCATAGGCCCTTGTCTCCACCTGGTTTTTAGCGTTGGTGATAGTGGCCAGGAAAGTGTGGTAGGTAGCATCATAGGTGGCGCTGGTCTGGTTGCCCCGCCCATCCTGCTCTCTGATCAGGTTGCCGTAGGCATCGTACCAGTAGTCCGTAGAGGAGTTCTTGGACTCGTCGCCCATATAGACCCTCTGCACCCTGGTGAGGTCCCCCTTGCTGGGGGCCACCCCCCAGCCCAATCCATCGTAGTAGTAGCGGGTCAAGCGCCGCTGGGTCTCCACCCCACTCACATCCTCCACCACCTCCTCCCACTGCTTTTTCTCCACGATCCAGGCATCCTGGTTGGCATAGTAGCTCGCCCGCCAGGCCCGATAGCGACTGCTCCCTTCCCCGTACTCCTCGCGCTTGGTACAGTTGCCGTAGGTATCGTAGGCGTAGTCGGTGCGCCGTGGCTTCCCGTCCAGCGTCTCGTCCAGCCGCGTCAGGCGGATGTGCCGGGCCTCGCCCAGCGTCGTCACGTAGTCCCAGGTGTTATCCCTGGACTGTAGCACGCTGCGGTAGTAAATCTTTAAGTTGGAGATGCGCCCGTGCCACTCATCGGTGGGATAGGTGTAGTCGTAGTGGTCGAAGATGGTTCTGGTGAAGAGACCGAAGGCCACCCAATCGGCCCCACCCGCTATCTCCACCACCTGGTGGCCGCTTTGCGGGCCAAACTGATCGCTGGCCCAGGCCTCCGGATGGTCGGGGTAGTCCATGGCGAGGATGAAGTGGGCGTTATTGTAGTTGCTCTCCCAATCGAACTCCACCCTGGTGATCACCGTGTTGGGTGGGGCGTGGTAGAGCTTGCCCCTATGCTCCATCGGGTAGTAGGTCGTGCCCCGGATAAGACCGATGTACAGCACCCCGCTCGTGCTGAGGGTGAACTTGCCCGGCGCATAGCTCCAGCCACCCCGGCCGTAGTCAGCGGCGGACAGGTCGCTGGCGTAATTGTTCACAGCGTAGGCGACCTCATTATCCTTGAGGGTGCCTTCCCTGTAGGCCCTCCCCTTGAGGAAGTTACAGTCCTCCTGCGACTTGCCGTTGGCCCCGGCGGCGGTATAGAACTTGCTGATCTGCCAGTAGCCAGCGCTGTCCACCGCCGCGACGTAATCGTGGCCGCGAAACTCGCCTGTAGTGTTATCCCGCCAGGCACAGGTGTACTTGAAATCGCGCACTACATCGCTGGTGCCCGCCCCGCCGCTATTCGTCTGCTTCAAGACGCGGTAGCGGTACTTCAGCCCCGCTGGGTTCATGGGCGTGTAGCGCTCATAGGCATAGGTGATCGTGCCCCCCAATAGGTCGTTGGTCACGCTCTTGAGGTGCAGCTTGCCATGGAGCCCGCTGCCGTAGGCGTCTAGGCCCTCGTAGTAGGAGAAGTGGACCGGTGGCAGGTAGTTGCCCGTGCTGACGCTGCCGTTTACGGCCCCTATGGGGCACGACCCATCGCCAGTGCGGATGGCCAGCGCTCTCCTTTCGAAGGGAGAGGGATAAGGCCAGGTTGGAGAGATAGATCGCTAGGGGAAACGCCCTTGCTGCTTATGAGGGGGTTGAAGGTCAACGGCCAGGTTGTCCTTCCCACAAGACCCTCCTAAGGGATGGGTGATAGGGTGCCCGTTCGCCCATTGCTTGAATTATATAAGCAGAGGGGAGAGTTGTCAAGGGGTTTGCTCGAGAGTGAATACCTCCCCCCAACCCCCTTCCAGGGGGTTCAAGGTAGCCCTGCGGGCTTTTTGTTGAAATAGGGGGGACACCCCCTGTGACCCCCGTCAGGAGGGCTTCGCCCCTGCACTCCCCGTTTTATAGGGGAAACCCTATGGGCTTTTTGTGTTCTGGGGCATATCCGAAAGACCCCTGCCAAAGGGATTGCGCCCCCTTGGAACCCCCGTTGTTCGACGTTCTCCTCCTCTGGTTGGCTGGAGGGGGAACCTTATGCTATACTGGCGGGGATTCCAACCGGCCCAATGGAGAAGGAATGCGAATCGCTATAATCTCGGATATCCATAGCAATCTGGCGGCCTTGGAAGCTGTACTCGCCGATGCGGGCAATTTTGAGGAGATCTGGTGTCTCGGCGATATTGTGGGCTACGGTCCGGATCCCAACGAGTGTATCGACATGATTCGCCGCTACCCGCATATAGCTGTGGCCGGTAACCATGATTGGGCAGCTGTCGGACTTGTGGAGACAGTCTATTTCAATCCTGATGCCGCTGCGGCCTGCCTCTGGACTGGCCAGCAGCTCACCATGAAGAATAAGGAATATCTGCGCAATCTTCCAGTGACACTCGAAAGAGAGGAATCGACCCTGGTTCATGGCAGCCCACGCGACCCTATTTGGGAGTATTTGTTGGATGAGGAACAGGCCAACGCCAATCTTCGTTATTTCCACACCAAGCATTGTCTGATTGGGCATTCCCATATTCCCCTGGTCTTCTCTTATGGAGATGAGGACAAGAACGGGGAATGCCAGATGATTGATCTGCCTATCAGTGGACGGTTAGACTTAACCCGGACGCAGCTTATCATTAATCCCGGAAGTGTTGGGCAACCACGCGATGGCAATCCTGCGGCCAGTTATGCCATCCTCGACGTGGAGCGTAGAATGCTCCGATTTCGCCGTGTATATTATGATACGCGCAAGACGCAGGAGAAAATGAGACTTCTAGGATTACCGCCTCGTCTGGCGGCCCGCCTCTCCTTTGGTTTATAGGGAAAAAGCCCTCATCTCCCCTACCCCCTTCTCCCGCCTTGCGGGAGAAGGGGGGATTATAACTAGGGCGGAGCCCTAGGACCCTCCCAGAAGGGGGCTTGCCCCCCTTCTGGACTACTCCCTCTCCAGCTGGAAAGGGGAACGAAGGTTTGGGGTACCCCAAACCCCTGCCTGCGGTGGGCAGGCCCGCAGAAAGGCTGCACCCCCTGGGAACCCCCGTTGTTGGATGATCTCATTTACATGGTTGACCCAAACTCTTCGATGGCCTGATTTAGCCCCTCCGGTGTGCCGACATCGATATAAATCCCCTCATCGAAGCGCACTGTTTGTATCCGTAAACCGCTTTCTACGACCCGCTGAAAGACATCGCTTAAGATAATTTCCTTGCCCTGGTAGGGATTTTCAGTCAAAAAGGCCCCCATAAGCTCGGTAAAGGCACGGGACCAGCAACCAACGCCCCACATATACTTCAAGGAGGTGTGGGCTGGTTTGTCCACAAAGCCAACCGCCATACCATCAGGGGCAATCTCAACCATGCCGAACTTGGCTGGTGTATTCGTCTTGAACACGCCCAGGGTCACTGCGGCAGTACCGTGTTCATGAGCATCCAACAGCTGGATGAAGGCATTCGCTGGCTGGATGATTGTATCAGGCATCCCGAAAATGACTGTCTCATCTGTTAGCCAATTTCTAGCCAGGTCAAGAGCCGCTGGCAGGCCGGTCAGCTGTTCTTGAAAGAGATAGGCGATGTCAATGCCAAATCGTTGCCCATTGCCATAATAGCGCATAATGTCATGTTTACCTTCGCCCAGGATGAAGAAAATCTTCCTCACCCCGGCTCTAATCATGTTATCAATCAAATATTGGCCTACAACTTTGGGCCTTCGCTGCATACACCCATTGACTAACATATCTTGATAGCCGATGGGGAACAGCTCTTTGTACCAGGGAAATGGCGCTAACCGCGTGCCTTGTCCAGCTGCTGGGATCAAACCCACGACCCTAGTCATCTCTACCGCTCCTCCTTAGAAACATCTAGTGATTGTCTAGAGGACCCCCTTCGGTGGCTATTAGAGAGTGATCTCCTCTCCTCTTAGCAATGTAATGTGTGAGTGCCAGCGAGGAGAGAACACTGCCCACCTCGCCAAGTGTCAGCAAGACCCTAAATAACAGGGCCACGACTATGGCAATGGATAAGGGTAAATAGCGGCTCAAGAGGAGGGATAGGCTGATCTCCCTAACACCTAAGCCACTCGGAGCAAAAAGTACTACTGAGCTGATCGTCCCCGCCACTACCCAAACGCTGATAATCTGCGGCAATTGTTGTACCTCCAGGGGGTAAATGGCCTTAGTTAAACAATACAGCACCACTCCGCCAAGAACCCAAGTCACAATGTAGATTAATAGACATCCTAAGATATCAGCGATTTTCATCTCTGGCAAGCTGGCACTCTGTCCTCTGTCCATTCTCCAAAAAAAGCGTCCCATAGCGCTCACTATTTTTGGGGAAGCGAGAATGAGTACGGACAACAGGGGCAAGACCATAAAGAAGCCTATTTGGTTATTTACGGTTTCAAAATAAAATGGGATGGTCAGAAGACTGAGCGATGCCCCTGACAAAATGATTAGGGCTATTTCGATGAAAGTACCCATCAAAGTGACCGAACGATGCACTCCTTGTTGGTTATATAGATACACCCGCCCGGCTACGTACCAGAGTGTACCTGGTATCCGCTTAGCCAAGGCTGCCTGAGCATAAATCTGCAGGTTCAACCAGAAGCCACAAGCTGCTCCTAATCCCCTGATGATCGAGCTCCATCCCCAGGCAAGCAGGAGAAAGGTAATTGGATAGAGCAGAAACGAGAATGATAAGTAAAGGTAATTCACTGCCCATTCGTACCTGGACAGCTCGTGCCAGCTCTGATATAAGCTGTATCCCAGGAATACGAAGGTCAGGGCGACCAATAAGGCTGTAATAACTCTTTGTTGAGTATTTTTGAGCAAAATGCCTCCCCACTCTGGCCTCAAGCCTGCATCCTACGACAAGATAGGGTGAGTAATGGTCCCTTCAAAAATCTATCTGCCAGGAAGAAATATGGCTGCAGTAGAAATCGCAGACCTTGTGAGAGAGGGCGATCAGCCCAAATATTCTTACCAGAACCCATGCGTCTTGTCTTCTCCTCGAATAGAAATTGAAGGCTGGTGATGAATGAATACCAACCCCCAAAAAAGCACTCCCTTTTTACAATCTTGAAGCCCGCCTCGGTCAACATTCTCTCAAGGGCATCTGATGGAAACAAGTACAGATGCCGTGGTATCTCCAGAAGGGCCCAATACGGGCCAAAGAGTCGGCTATCAACGCTGTCCAGGTTCGGTATCGTGAGCAGAAGCAGCCCATCTTCTTTTAAGACACGCTCTATCTCCTTCAAGCTGCCTGTGGGGTCGGGTAGATGTTCGAGTACATTCCACAAGGTGACCACGTCAAAATGTGCTGCTGGAAAACCAGCCTCTTCCAGCTGTCCCGCAAACACCGGTAATCCAAAATGCTGCCTGGCATAAGCGGCAGCCTCAGCATTCAATTCTACCCCGCAGACCTCCCAACCCCCGTGTCTGCGCATAGCAGCCAAGAAATCGCCGGTAGCGCAGCCAACATCCAGGAGTCTACCTTCTCTTTTCATCTTTAGCACTGCCCGACAACGTTTCTTCATCCCGTAACAGCGATTGAGTCGCAGGAACCAATTCTGTCTATCCGAATCACTTAGGTACTCTTTATAACTGTCTGGCGGATAGTACCTCTCTATCTCATCTCTACATGGTCGCGGGTTAAGATAGATGAGGTGACAATGCGGACACCTGACTAATTCAAAATCGCCCTCTAACCTGTATAATCTATCCCGTCCAGAGCAAAACGGCTCTCTTTCTGCTGAGCCACATAAATTGCAGTTTACGTTTTCCATCTCTGCATCTCATCCTAAGAGATCAAGAATCGTCCTTCGTCTCGCCGACAAATAAAGATTGCTCCTCTGCTATATGCCTGCCCTGGGATGAGAATAATCCTCTTCCGATTCCAGCCAGATAGGATAGAGCTCCTTTGAAATTACGTTTGGCCAGCTCACGCAGAACGACCCAAAGGGTATTGAATCCCAATTCAACCAACCCCCGGTGCCTTAAATGGAAGCGAACGCTACTTTGACCCATAACATACCACCATCTCGCCGGTTGCCTTCCCCTCTGCGTGCTAAGGGAAACTTTATGCCACATCTTCGCCTGAGGCACATAGATTATTTTATGGTTGGCTTGCCGTACCCGCTCGCAAAAATCCCAGTCGTCGTAGTACATAAAATAGCCAGGGTCAAAACCACCAACCCTTTCAAACACTCGCCTTCTCACCAGAAGTCCACAGCTAGGGGCATAGGCAATCTCGCGCAGCGAGGCATACCTTGGTCCATCGAGGGCATTGAGTCCAAGGAACACAATACCAGGCGGAAAGAGACGTCGCCTGGCGCCAGCGGACCAAATCCTTTCCTGACCGCCATAGTAGTATATCTTCGGCATAAGTATCCCAGCCTCAGGCATCTCCTCTCCTACTTGTACCATATTGGCTAGTAAATATCTGTCTAGAATAGTGTCATTATTAAGTATAAAAACGTAATCGGCACCACACTCCAGGGCTCGTCGAATGCCCACGTTATAGCCACGGGCGATGCCCAGATTATCCTCGTTAAGAATGAGTTCCACTGCGGGGAACTTTTCCCTTAGAAGAGCTGGGCCACCATCGGTAGAGCCGTTGTCAACGACGAGCACGTTGAAGCGTGGATAATCCAGCTGAAGAGCGGAATCGACACATTCAAGCATATCCTCTTTGTGATTCCAGGTCAGAATAATGACGTAGACCAGGGGCATACCCCGTATCACTTCACCGATCACCTCCTTGATTGCATCGCCTGCCGATCGGCCAGGGCTCTGCTAGCACTCAGGCACCAGGCTATTTTTGACAAAAAGATGATTGGTGAGGTGTACCAGTAAATCCAAAGATGAGGATCACCAAGGAATATTTTCAGCGTCACGTAGGCCGCCACGACTGGAGAAAGGGCGAGTAGCCCCAGGGGGTTTTGGACGATAGACGGCATGCGAAAGATGGGGCCATACTTTAGTCTAACACGCATCGAGTTCTGTCCGCTAACAGATGAATGGGCGAAGACGGATATCGCTGAGCGTCGCTCCGGATAATGGTAAACGACGGCGGTGGGCTCAAAGTAGAGCTTATATCCTGCGCTGGCTATCCTGATGCTCAGGTCCAGGTCCTCGGCAGTGGGTAGGGATTCATCAAAACCTCCGACTGCTAGCAACGCTTCCCGATGTATGGCCAGACTAAAACTGGGTAGGTAAGGGCGTGTACCACGAGGCAAATTGGAAAGGTACTCATGGAAAGTAGCGATGTTGTCGCAGAGGATCCAGAAGTTATCCTTGGTAAGATGCATTGACCCGCTGACAGCGCACGGTTCCTGCCGTAAATGGAACAATAATGCGTCCAGCCATCCCGGTGCAGCGACGCAGTCCGCATCCAGGAATATCACATATTGCCCTACCGCTCGGTCCAGGCCAATGTTTCGCGCCACACTGGGATATACCGACCGCCCTGTTGAAACGAAGGTTATATGATTGTTTGTGTTGATCAAGCCATGACGGTCAAGCCCCACAACGATTATCTCAAAGTTATCCGTTGCCTGGCTCTCGACAGATCTAATGGTCCTGTCAACGATAGGCGAATGCAGATTGGGGATGATGACTGATACTTCAGCGGCCATTATTCTTGTTCCTGATTTCGTCAAAGACCTGCAAATATTGCTCGGCAATGCCAGGCCAGTTGAATCGCCGTTCTACGTATGCTCTTGCCTTTAGCCCCAAGTGTTGGCAACCAGCGTCATCTGCCAGGAGATTCAGGATAGTGTCCACATAGCCAGCTATGTCGGTCGGGTCTAACAGGAGGCCATTTTTGCCAGGTTCGATAACTTCCTGAATGCCCTCCAACCTGGAAGCTACCACGCCTAAGCCGGCCGCGCAAGCCTCCAAGGCCACGATACCAAAGCCCTCGGTATCACCAGCGATGG
The DNA here is from genome assembly GCA_023475225.1 of Chloroflexota bacterium. NCBI lineage: Bacteria > Bacillati > Chloroflexota > Chloroflexota bacterium. The sequence continues at coordinate 30,926 of JAMCVK010000035.1, read as the reverse complement.
ATATATTCGGCATAACAAAGAGATCGGCCGCCGCATACAAGGCAGGCAGCGTACACTCATCTACCTTCCCCAGCAGGAAAACATGCGAATGCAGGTTATGCGTATCGATTTCCTTAATTATTTGGGCCTGTTCCGGCCCCTCACCAGCTATAAGGTAGATTACATCCATCCGTCTGGCTACTATGCCAGGCAAGATATGCGTCACAAAGTGGCTTATCCCCTTTCGTTTGACCAACCTTCCTACGGTGAGCAACACCTTTACCCCTTTTAATGGCCGTCTGATGATTCTCTCCACTGTCCGTCTAGCCGTTTCCTTAGACATAGCGAATTCGTTGATGTCCACCCCAACAGGGATGACCACACACTGCTCATCAGGGATGCCGCGTTTGAGGCATTCATTTTTGGTATGATGGCTGATACAGACCAACTTGTCCAGTCGGGTTAAGAAATAGGGCATGAGTGTTTGGTAGAGGGGATGAGGGTAGACAAGGTCCAGTCCGTGCACGTTAGCTACCACTGGTACCCTGAACATGCGCTTGAGGATCAATCCTAACGGTGCCAGTATAACATCGCCCAGATGGAGAAGAGTTATCCTCCTATTCAGCAGGGGGGGAATGCTCCTGGCCAGAGCATAAATTAGGAAGGGGGGTAAGAAGAGCTGGGATCCCCCCCAGGCGATGACCTTGCTCTGGCGAACCTTCCCTATCTCAGTGGTCAAGTGATAGCTCAGTTCTTGCATTCCTCCCACCGATGGTGGATATTTGCGTGTAATAAAAAGAATCATTTGTCCACTTTCGTCCCGTACTCTATCTTAAAGATCCAAACGCCGTCATCGTGGTAGATTAAACGATAATGTGGGCTGCTAAGCAACTCCTCTGGCTTAATGATTCCCCCACGTGCGCCGATATAAACATGCGTTATACCTTGTCTCTGGAAAAGGCTCAGGGAATCAGCGGAATCTAAAGGGCCCTCTGTCGCTTTAGCCAAGGCGGCTACTTGGGACTCATGGCGACTCTCCTTCTTTTCTGCAGTATACCGATCAGGGGGCACTGTGTTCTGCCTATCAGCCAGTAAGGGAATCCACCATCCAGCATCGGAACCCACCACTACTGCCCCACCACGGGCGAAGAAGGAATTTACTAAAAATTTCGCCTTTACTGGAGTGTTACTCCTGATCCATTCCATCGCCTTCTCATCTGGACCCAGTACCAGGGCATAGCTCGGATCGAGAAGACTAAGCATATTCTTAGCCCCTAGGAGCGCAACGATGATCAGAGCGAGAGCCAACAGGTGCCGAAGGCGCGGTAGACGGATAGTGATGGCCTCTATAGCCCGACCGGCGAGGAAGCCGATGAGGATGGAAATTGGCAAGTATAGGGCGATGAGGATAGTGAAGTTGTTTATCGCCCCTGTGCCTGGCAATCTCAAGTAACCCGGATTAGCCATAAGAAAAAGAAGGATAACCCAGAGGATGATTAGGATAACCCTACTTTGTCTGAGGAAAATGGACAGCAGAGCGCCAACGATAGCTAGACAAAGCAGATAGGGACTAACGAAAAACCAGAGATCGCCGATGGCATTATACTCGGCCAAGAAGGCTGGACTTGTCTTAGCCGCTATCGCCAGGGAGGAGACGAACTTCGGCAGAAAATTAATCAGAATATTCGCCAACCAGGGAGCCACAAGCACGATAGCTGCTATGGCCATGATCATCCCCCTGATCCACGGTTCGCAGAGAGAGCGCTTATCCTTCATCCGCCTTCGGCGGATCCACGTCACCCAGAGCAAATAAAGCCAAATAAAGGCCACCGAGAACAGAAGCACGCGATAATGAGTAAGGGTCAAACCAGCTAGAAAAACGGCAGCCAAACCTAAACGACGCCAGTCTCGCCCTGGCCACTCGACAGCCTCCATCACACTCACAAGGGCAAAGGGGAGGATCACCTGTCCTGCCAGCTGCGGGTAGCGCCCCCAGTTCACGTAGTACGCCGGCATCAATGAAATTGTTCCAGTGATCAATGCGGCTACCAGACCAGCACGCTTGTCTCCCGTCAGCTTGACCGCAAGTAGATAAGATCCCAACACCGCAAATCCATTCAGAATTTGCCCTACCAGAATCACCATCTCAGTTAGGGGCCGGTCACTGAGCCAGTGGAAGAAAGCTACTACAGCGTGAAAGCCGAAATGATAGGTAAACGAGAACAACGGGGCATACGGTAAATAAGAGTCTGGCACGCTGCCTTTGTCAACAATGAGACGGGCGATCATGGTGTGATGATATGAATCTCCCCACATGGGGGTCATAAGATGGCGCACGACAAGCAATCTAACAACCATAGAGACCAGAAAAATGACCCCCAAAACTGAATAAGATATGATCAGTTCTTCCCTGGACATTGAGGGGAGCTCGTGGGCCTTGTTGCTTTCTATGCTCATCTCGGATTCGAGGGCCATCCCCCTCGTGGCCGAGGTAGGTTTTGGCCGTAGCCGCAGGTTCGCTAGATGATGTCCGGCAACCACGATCGTGCTCGCAGCTATAAGCCCCAGGAGCCAATCTTTGTTCAGCTTCGCCCCAGCCATCGTGGCCATAAACAATAGCAGGGGGATAAGGGCCACACTTAGTCCTATTGAGATGATAAATCGCTCAATAATATCCCTCTGGTACAAAGACAATAAAGAAAGGAGGGCATAACCAGGCAGAACGAAAAGGAGGAAAGCCGATAAAGATAGCTCCCAGTTATCACTCAGACCATGCCAAACGTCGGCCAGGGCCCTCATAGGGCTATATTCGTAGTAAGTGGCGAAGGCCAGATCACCGCTGGTCGGCTCACCGTTCAGGTAACGACTGCCCTCGCCATAAACATCCACTGGGTCGTACCAAACGGTGATAGCATCCCCTGGTCTCGAACGAAGTGACTTTAAATAGAAGAAATAGGACTTACCAGCCGAATCAGGCTGAGGAGGGAAACCGAAGGAGTGGAAGGCGTTGTCTTGGATAGCCGAGGCGTTAACCGTGATGGTGATCAGATCTTTGGGGTCAGAGGGCTTATGTTTGAGGTGGAAGGAGACCTCCTCGGTATTCTGTCTGGCGTAAGTGGCTAAAAGAACGTCAATATGGCTAAGACCGGCGTAATGAGAAACGAAACTCTGTCCAACTTGCTGCGAACCATAGATTTCTCCGACAGGACGCGCCGCGCTACCTTGTTTATTGTCAGTCATACTAATACAACTGGTGATCGTAAGTAAGAGTAAAGGTAGTAGTATGAGCAGAGCCCTGACGGTGATACGCTTCACCGGCCGTCCCCTTCCGGTTTCTCATAGCCTCGAAGGTGACCATATCTCTTGAATACCCTGTCTGGCCTTTCCAGAGGATACATCAAATGCCACATTGCTGTGGGGGATATTTTTCTATTCCGCTGCACCACTCTCCGCTTCCGCCACATAGGAGCAAAGCGAGTCAGAGCAGACAACCTGCCCTGTAAAGGGCGAATATCTCTTCGGGAGAACAAGGCAAAAAGCACGGAACCAAAATCGTAACCCACGATAATTGGCCAGAAAAGCCAAAAATGAGGTGAGGGATAGTTCTTAATTATCGTCCAAATCTTATTGCGTCCTAATAGGTAAGTCTTCAACGATGATCCTTCGCGGGCTGTGGCTGAATGGATGTGGTAGACTTTGGCGGTCGGGACATACAGGCAGCGCCAGCCGGCCAGGCGCGCCCGCCAAGCCAGATCGACATCCTCAAGGTAGGCGAAGAAATCTTCGTCAAATAAGCCGATCCCCATCAGCATCTCGCGGCGATAAAGGGCGGCCCCGGCGCAAGGACCAAACACCTCATATGGCTTGCTATCGTCCGGTGTATCCTCTTCTCCACCACGATTATCCCAGGCGATACCTGCCCGGTCCAGGGCGATGCCAGCCGAGTTGATGATCGCCGGCTGGTGCATAAAAAGCATCTTGGAGGCGCACATGCCAATATCGGGACCTGTTCTGGCAGCTTTGACCAGCTCTGCCAGCCAGGTCTCCTCGGCTTTCGTGTCATTGTTTAACGTAGCTATGTAATCACTACTGCTTTGCTGGATACCAATGTTATTGGCCGCTGCAAAACCTAAGTTCACCCTGTTTCTGATCACCCCCACCTGAGGAAATCTCTCTTCTATCAGATCCAGCGAGCCATCGGTTGAGGCATTATCGATAAGAAGTATCTCAAAGTTGGGGTAGCTTTGTCTTAACACTGAAGAGAGGCATGTCTCGAGATAATCCCTTCCATTCCAGTTGACGACGATTACAGTAACCTTCTCGCTCACTCTATTTTCCCCGAAAGACCATTTATCATCTTAACTTCGAGTGAAATCTCTGCAGAAGTTACAGCGGGGCTACCACAATATAACACAGGAGCACTCCAGCGACAACCGTACCCGAAACTTAGTCGCTAGACCTAAACCTCGGGCCTCTCTTTTCCTTGCCCTCCCCCTGGGTGATTGTTATAATCGCTACAGTGTTTGCTTGGCCAAGGAAGGTACATTTCGGTTTTCCTACACGCTGTAAGATTGAGTCACCTTAAGTGTATTGTAACTATCTTTCGCTGACCAACTTTCGAAACTATGCGCGTTTAGATCTGGAGCTGCCACCACGTGTTACAGTCGTGCTGGGGGGCAATGCTCAAGGGAAAAGCAATCTCTTGGAGGCGATCTACTTCCTGGCCACGACAAAGTCATTCCGAGCCGGTTCAGATCGAGAGCTGGTTAACTGGTTGGCCAATACCGAAGGGACTGCTTTCGCTCGCCTCATTGCCCGTGTACGACGAGGACATATCGTGTTAAATATAGAGATTCTCATTAAAGAGGAAGTTCCCAGGGAGGAACCAGGCCTGGGCCCGGCGCTGATATCTCCGCTCAGAACAACCGTCAAACGCATAAAAGTTAATAATGTGACCAAGCGCGCCATTGACATCATTGGGGAGGTCAATGTGGTTATGTTCTCACCACAGGATATTGATCTTATTCAGGGTGCACCACATATGCGGCGCAGATATCTCGATGTGACCATCTCGCAGGTTGACCCACGCTACGTTCGAACCTTGGCTCACTATAGTAAGGTCTTATTACAACGCAATTATCTTCTCCGGCAGATTCGCGAGCGTCATGGCCGACCAGAGCAATTGCTCTTTTGGGATCAGGAATTGGTAAACGCCGGGTCATACCTGATCTGGCAGCGGTTGGCCGCCGTGGCTAGTCTGAATTCCTTAGCTCATACCATTCATCGACAGCTGGCTGATGGCGAGAGTCTGAGCATACAATATCGGTCCAGCCTGGAATGGTCTGGAGATGAGATTCAGTCGCGGGGGATGGTCGATTCAAACAGTGATAGTGACCTGGGCGAGGATCTAGGCCGACTACGTGAGGCATTCAAGCAGCAGCTAGACTCTTTACAAACAAAGGAGATCGCCTACGGATTGTCCCTCTTGGGACCACATCGCGATGATCTTGTCTTCCTGGTCAACGAGAGGGACATGAACATCTATGGCTCACGAGGACAGCAACGCACGATAGCCTTATCGCTGAAATTAGCTGAGACCCGCTTTATGCGCAGTATGACTGATGAAGAGCCGATTTTGCTGCTGGACGATGTGATGTCAGAGCTGGATGAGGCGAGAAGAAATCATGTTTTAGCCATCATCGGCCCCGAGCAACAGGTGATCATCACCACCACCGATTTGCACCATTTCACCCCGGAGTTCCTGGATCAAGCTGCTCTTTTTCGAGTCGAGCAGGGGATAGTGGAGAGGATAGCTCTATAATTATGACAACCAAGAGGAGGATTGTTACGGCCGCTGGGCTGATAATGTTCGGCAATGTGGTTAGCCGAATCCTCGGCCTGGTGCGGGAGCAGGTTATCGCTATCCTCTTCGGCGCAAGCGGCCTTACTTCTGCCTTTGTGGCTGCTTTGACTGTGCCAACCATGATCTATGACCTGCTGATCGGTGGAGCTATCAGTGCGGCCCTCATCCCCGTTTTCAGCGATTATGCTGAGCAGGAGGATAAGGATGAGCTCTGGCGTGTGGCCAGCATCATCCTGAACTTCGCCCTACTCATCCTGGGGATAGCTACAGTGAGCATGATCGTTCTAGCTCCCCAATTGGTTTGGCTCTTGGCCATCGGGCTAGATCAAGCAACACAAGCAGAAGCACTCCGCCTGATCCGTATCGTCTTACCCTCCGTGATCTTTCTTGGTCTATCGGGCGTGACCACGGCTATCCTTTATGCGCGGCAGATGTTTATTTATCCCGCCTTTTGTGTCGCCGCATTCAACCTCGGCGTCATCGTTTTGGCTGTTGCTCTTGCCCCCATGTTTGGTATAGCAGCCTTAGCCATTGGTGTATTGGCTGGAGCGATCCTGCAAATCATCCTCCAATTGCCCGGACTGCGGGGGTTTCGTTTTTCCTTTTCTCTTAACCTGCGTCATCCTGGGGTGAAGAGGATAGTCAGCCTGTATGGGCCCGTGGCCCTTGGTTTAATAATTTCCCAAATCGGGGTAATCATTGACCGCAACCTCGCTTCCCGCACAGGCGAGGAAAGTATGGCCGTGATGCGCTTTGCGACGACGTTAGTTCAATTCCCTCTTGGGTTGGTGGCGACAGCCACCGCCTTCGCCATCTTGCCTACTCTGTCACGCTTCAGCACAGCGGCGCAAATGTCCGTGAACGGGATCATCGTAACTGAACGTCGGGAGGCGCTAATCAGTCAGAATAGTACCGGCGATTCGTCCTTGGACTCTTACAAGGAGACGCTTGTCTTTGGAATGAAGCTGGCTCTTCTGGCCATTCTGCCGGCTACCATCGGTTTAGTCATGCTGCGTTTGCCTCTCATCCGCCTCCTGTTCGAACATGGGGCCTTCAACGCGGAGGGGACACGACTAACAGCCCTCGCCTTCCTCTGCTATGCCCCGCAATTGCCTTTTGTAGCCATCGATCAATTACTTATCTTCGCCTTCTATGCCCGTAAGAATACTCTTACACCGATGCTCGTCGGTCTGCTGGGTGTCATTGTATACTTAGTTGCTGGACTCAGCCTCATCGGTCCCCTGGGCATGCCTGGGCTAGTTCTAGCTAATACACTCCAAAACTCGCTGCACGCGGTGGTGCTCTTCGCCTTGCTCTGGCGCATCGTCGCTGGGCTTAAGGGGTATGGGTTGACCAGCACAGTGCTTAAATCAGGTCTGGCTGCCCTGTGCATGCCTGTGGTGTACTACCCGCTTGCTCCGGCTTTAGGCAGGCTAGCTAACCCCCAAACGATTGGGGGACAGATAGAGTACGTTGTGTTAGCGATCGCCATGGGGGTCCTAACCTACCTTGTAGCGATCTGGTTATTACGTGTCGAAGAGGCCAGGCTCTTCTGGCGAGCTTTGCGGTCCCGCTTACTGGGTTTGGCCTAGAGGATGATACTTGAAATGGGGTGGAGTATCTTAACGCGAATCGTTTTGTGGCTTAGTGTTATTGCGATAGCCCTTGGCCTGGCAGGGTGTGACATCCGCGAGTCGTCCACCCAGGTTAACCTGGCGCGCGCGGCAGACGCGAACGATTTGGCGCGCCTGCGTTCGATCGGTGATGGCACGCTTTACATCGGTTTTGACCGGCGTTTGGAGCCGAAAGAGGATGTGAAAATGTACATCCCGCTCCTGCGTTATCTCGAACGTACGACTACCTATCGCTTCAAATTGCACCCAACACCCAAAGAAGGTAACGTCGTGGACGACCTGGGACGCGGGACAATTCAATTCGCCATCGTCGGTACCCTAAGTTATCTGCAAGCGCATACTCGATACGGCGCGCAGCCACTGGTGCGCGGTCTCAATGCCGACGGACGTGGCGTGTATCGTGCCGCGATTATCACGCGTCCTACCAGTCCGATTCAAACGCTGGCCAATTTGCGCGGGCGAACTTTTGCGTTCGGCGCGGCAAATTCCACGCAAGGGCATTTGATCCCGCGCATCCTGCTTGATCAGGCTGGCATTCAACTGGGCGACCTGGCTGCTTACGAGTACACAGGCTCGCACGTGGGAGTCGCGAACGCGGTCATCAGTGGACGCTATGATGCGGGCGGCATGCAGGATACCCTCGCGTTGAGTCTAGCGAACCGTGGCCTGGTGCGGATATTCATGCTCTCAATGGACTATCCATCGAGCGGCATCATGGTTGGCCCAGGTGTTGACCCCCATATCGTGGATGCGGTACGCCGGGCGTTGTTAGCGTTTGATCCACTAGGCAAAGACAGCGCGGGGTTGTATCATTGGGAGCGCACAGAAATGCCGCGCGGGTTTATCGGCGCGCAGCACAGCGACTACGCGGAACTACAAGTATGGTCCGAGCGGTTTGGGCTACTCAAATGAAATTCAGCACGCGCATCATTTTGACCACAACCGCGATTATCGTAGTGATGGGACTTTTGACGATGATCTCCATCCACACCGTCGTGCAGAACGCGCTGCGTCGCGAGTCCAGCGATAAAGGTCTCTCGCTTGCCCAGGTGACGGGGGAGAGTGTGGCGAATGCACTCCTCGACGGCAATTGGTTTGTCGTGCAAAATACGTTGGATGATCTCACTGCTAACAATCCGAATCTTATATTTGCCTACGTCATCTACCCCAGCGAAACGCGAGTGATTCACACTTTGCCCACTGGTTTCCCAGCCGACCTGTTGACCGCTAACCGCTTGCCCTTCGACCAACGCGCCAGCCTGCGCCTGCTGGATACCGAACGTGGTCCAGTGCGCGATGTGGCATGGCGCATACTCGATGGACTTGATGCGGAGCTACATCTTGGGTTTAGCGAGCAAGAGATTGTCCGCTTGGTCAATCAGGTGACGCTGATCATTGCCGGCTTGACGTTCCTCGGCGTTCTCGTCGGCAGCGTCGCGGCGTTGGGGCTGGGACGCCGCATCACACGTCCGCTGGAAGGCTTGACCGCGCACGCCTTGCGTTTGGGGCAAGGACACTTGGACAAAACGATAGACACGGCGCGGCGTGACGAAATCGGTGATCTGGCGCGCGCATTCAACCAGATGGCACGCGACCTGCATACGACAATTACCGCGATGCGCCGCCGCAACCGCGAACTGGCCGCGCTAAACGCGGTGGCGACTGCCACGAGTGGCCCGCTGGATGTGCAACAAGCCCTGGAACGCGCCTTGACACAGTCACTCGCCGCGTTGGAACTCTCCACTGGTTGGGTCTTTTTGACCAATGGTGGCCCGCCGCGTCTGGTGACGTGCGTAGGATTACCGGCGCCAGTCACGCACCACGCCCTACCCGGCGGCTTTCCCGATTGTCTGTGTGGTCAGGTGCTGCGCCATGGCGAGCCGATGATGATTCAGAGCTTGGGAGAGAAATGCGCGGCGCAAGGGGGTGTGGGGCTAGACGGTCAGCCACTGCGCTGTCACGCCACCGTGCCCGTAAGGGCCAAAGGAAAAATTCTGGGAGTGTTGAGTGTCGCAAGCGCAGACCCAGAGCAGATTGGCGAAGAAGAAATGCTGCTGCTGGAAGCCGTGGGACGCCAGATGGGGGTTGCGTTGGAGAATGCGCAGCTGTGGGAGGAGCTCGAAGCTAAAGAACGCGTACGGGCCGAGTTGCTTGCCAAAGTCATTCGCGCTCAGGAAGAAGAACGGAAACGCATCGCGCGGGAACTGCACGATCAAACCGGGCAATCGCTCAATGCGCTCGTGTTCGGATTGAAAACCGCCGAAGCCATACTGGAAAGGGACGCGGCACGAGCGGGCGAGGTGGTTGCGCGCTTGAGAAGCGCGGCCGCAGACAGCGTCCGTGAATTGCAGACCACCATCTACGACTTGCGTCCGAGCGTCCTGGACGATTTGGGGTTGATTCCCGCACTGCGCTGGTTTGCCGAAAGTCGTATCCAGGCAAACGGAATTGCCGTCACGTTCGACCTGCGCGGTCCCGAACGGCGCTTGCCCGCAGACATCGAGACTGCGCTGTTTCGCATCGCACAAGAAGCGCTGACTAATGTGATCAAACACGCTAGTGCGCGCCACGTTCACATCGTCCTGGACTTGGGGCCGGAAGGCGTCAGGCTAGAAATCGCGGATGATGGAATCGGGTTTGAAGTCACTCAAGTTTTCGCGGTGCAGGGCGAGAGCGAGCGCGGCCTAGGTTTGCTGGGAATGCGCGAGCGCGCCGAGTTGCTCGGCGGACGGTGGGGCGTCGAGAGCCGTGTAGGGCAAGGCACACGGGTGCACGTGGAGATCCTGGTGAAAAGATAGATATGCCGAACAAAATCAAAATTCTGCTTGCTGACGATCACGCCGTCTTGCGCGCGGGGATCCGCGCCCTTTTGGAAATGCAGCCCGATATGCAGGTGGTGGGTGAGGCAGGCGATGGACTGCAAACGCTGGCGCGAGCGCGCGAACTCCAGCCTGATGTCGTGCTGATGGATATTGGTATGCCGAGGTTAGACGGACTCGCGGCGACGCGGCAGATCTGCGAGACCAGTCCGCACACCCGTGTCCTCATTCTGACCCAACACGAGAACAAGGAATACATTCTCCCCGCCTTGCGCGTCGGCGCGTCCGGCTACGTCCTTAAACGTGCCGAGGGGGACGAATTGCTGAACGCGATCCGCGTCGTTCATGCCGGCGGAATGTTTCTGGATCCCTCTGTCGCCGGCATCGTCGTCGACGACGTCCGCCGTGGCGCCAGCCCAGCTGATCCGTACGAGACCCTTTCAGACCGCGAACGTGAAGTGCTGGTGCTTCTTGCGCAGGGCCAGACGTACCAGCAAATCGCCGAAGCCTTATTCATCAGCGTCAAGACTGTGGATTTTCATCGCGCGAACATTCTACGCAAACTGGGCTTCGCCACCCGGGCCGATCTCATCCGCTATGCGGTGCAGCGCGGGTTGATCCCTTGACCGGACTTGGTTATCTGAACACGCAGTGCCTCGTTACCAAATCCACGTTGAACACATGCAGGATAAACTTCCCTTCTTGCCAGGCCGTGATTAGCTCCACCTCTTCCAGCATACGTAAGTGATGCGCAACGGTTGAAGCGGCACCCTCAACGCCGTAACAACTAGGGAAATCCCTAGTCCACTTCCCCTGGTTTTTCCCAGTTGTTTTCGCTGCCTATCTCCAGTAGCGTATTCAGAGGAAGATTTCTAGATCCATTCCATTGCTCCATATTATCGAAAGGAGGAGCAAATGACGAACATCCCGGAGACGACTGCCCTTGGGACGCTGGACACGGAGGAGCCACGGCGTGATTTTCTGGTCAAATTCGCCAGTGGTGTTTTCGCGGGCTTGGTCGCGCCGGCAGTGCTCGGTGGTGTGACGCCGGTTCAAGCCAAGCCCCCTGCCCAAGCACCAGACCTCGTGCCACTGCCTGATCTGCCGCCAGCCGTCGCAGGTGAAGATCCGATTTTGCGCATGATGCAGGACTTGCGCCGCGCGCTGCTCAAGCCGGTCAATCAACGCCGCTGGTCTATGGCAATTGACTTGCGGAAATGCGTTGGCTGCCAAGGCTGTGCGATCGCGTGTGTGACGGAAAACAAACTCCCGCCTGGCATCGTGTATCGCCCTGTGATGACTGAAACCCGCGGAACCTATCCTAACGTCTCACGCCGTTTTATTCCCCGTCCCTGTATGCAGTGCAAGAACCCACCCTGCACTGATGTATGCCCCGTCAATGCGACCTATAAACGGGTGGACGGTATCATCGTGATCGACTATGAGCGCTGCATCGGCTGCCGGTACTGCTTGACCGCGTGCCCGTACAGCGCGCGCACCTTCGACGCTGGCTATTTCTACAGTGACTTTGAAGGGGGCGATCCCCAACCCTACGAAAAGGTCGCCGCACAAGAGTACAAAACCCCGCGGGTGCGTACGCGCCATGCCTCACCAGTTGGCAACGCTCGCAAGTGCCATTTCTGCATTCACCGCATCGAGCGCGGCGAGTTACCGGCGTGTGTTCTGAGTTGTATGGGGCGTGCCACGTTCTTTGGCGATGCTAACGACGCGCAGAGTTTGGTGAGCAGTCTTATCGGCCAGCCGAACGTGATGCGTCTGAAAGAGGAACTCGGCACGGAACCCAAGTTGTACTATCTGGTATAGCAGGTGACAACAATGAATAATAAAAAAATTTCGCGACGTGATTTTCTAAAAATCAGTGGCCTGGCGGCAGGCGCAGTGACTGGCGTGGGGTTGTTTGAACGCCTGAGCAGCACAGAAGCGGCGCGCCTCTTGGCGGAAACGCCCCAAGTGAGATACACTGCCGATGTGATGTGTCCCGCCGAATGTGGCCTCGCGGTCAACGTGGTCAACGGCGTCGCCTCTGCAATCTACGGCAACCCTTACGTGCCGTATAATGCCGGCACAGTATGTGCCAAAGGCGCAGCCGGTTTGCAAATGGTGTACAACCCCAATCGCATTAAGTATCCGATGATCCGCGTCGGCGAACGCGGCGAAGGCAAATTCAAGCGCGTTAGTTGGGATGAAGCCATCGCCTATATCGCCGACAAACTGACCGCCATCAAGAAGCAGTACGGCCCGGAGTCCGTCATCATGGACGCGGGCGACGTGACCGACCGCGATTGTTACTGGCGTCTTTTCTTCGCCTTCGGCACGCCTCACTGCACTGAACATGGCGCAATTTGTGACACCCCGCGTCGCCACGGACCCAAGTTGATGTTTGGCGGCAAGCGCGTCGAGCCAGACGTGATGCGCCCGGTTCTCTTGCGGCAGGTGGACGGCACACTCAAGAACGATTACACCTACCGCACTAAGTTGATTATCTACGCCGGCTGGAATCCCTTTACCGCCACGCGCATCAATTACGAATCGCGCGGCACCGTGGGCGCGAAGGCAGCAGGAGCCAAGATCATTGTGATTGACCCTGCGCTGTCGAACACCGCCAGCAAGGCCGACCAGTGGATCCCCATTCGCACGGGCACGGATGCTGATTTGTTCGCTGCTATACTGCGCTACATTCTCGAAAACGACAACCCCAAGGATCCATTCCGCCGCTATATTGACTGGTCGTTCAAAGAGTACAGCGAAGGGTGGGATGAATTTGTCGCCGCGTTCAAAGCATGGTGGAACAAAAAAGACCCCATCAACGGCTTGGACTACTTTACCATTGAATGGGTGGCCCAGCGCACCGACATCCCCGCCGAACGCATCGTCGAACTCGCGCATACCTTCGGCATCAGTAAACCTGCCGCACTGGTTTGGGGGATGAACGGGATCGGCCATCACTACAACGGTTACGTTGCCTCCATCCTTGGCACCGCGCTCAATGTCATCACCGGCAATTTTGACGCGCCCGGCGGCGGGATTGACACCGAGATCGTCAAATCGGACAAGGGTGGCAGCGCCACGGGCAAGCAATTCCTCTCGCGCAAGGTCAAGCGTACAGTGAACGACAAGGAAGTCGAAGGCAAGCAGGAAGAATTGCACATGGACGGCCTTGGCGACTGGCCGGCCGCGTGGGACGACGTGGTGGGCGATTATCCACGCCGCTTCCTGGAAGGCGTGACGCTGAAGCAGGGGCCGTTCCGTGGTCACAAATATCCCATCAAGGCATACATTCTGCGCACTGGCAATTCAGTCATTACCGGCTCGAATACGCATAAGTGGACCGAAGCGCTGACGGTGAAAGACGACAAGGGCAACTACAAAGTCGAACTGTCGGTCTACATTGACACGCCGTTCCTCGAACACGGACTTTACGCCGATGTAGTGCTCCCCGAAGCGTCGTATCTCGAGCGGATGAGCCTATCAGACGTGTACCCTTCGCATCCGATGATCTGGCTGCGCGATTTTGTCATCGAGAAGCAGTTCGAGTCCAAGACGCCATTCGACATTATGCTGCTACTCGCCAAGGCGCTGGTGGACCGGGGCGACCCGGATATCAAGGGAAGCGATTTCTGGGAAAAATACAAGAGCGAAGAAGAGTTCTGGACCGAAGCGCTCGCGGGCGCGCCGGGTAAACCAAACATCGGCACACCTCTCCCCTACCCCAACTTGCCTAAAGGATACAAGCTCATCGGCGCTCCGGACAGCCTGGAAGCAGGGCGCGTCAAGATCGACGACGCTAAGAAAGAGATTAAGGGCGAGCCGGTGACGGTGAAATGGCTGCGCGAACACCACGGCGTTGCGGTCTGGCCAATGTCGTGGTATCGCTACGAAGGCGGTGGTATCCTTAAGACCAGTTCCAATAAAATCGAGTTCAAGTGGGATTGGAAGGTAGGCGAGAAGCGTTTTGGGCAATACGCCAAATACAACAAACTGATCGAGGAGAGCGGCAACGTGCCACCCGGCATTGCCGCGCTCGGCTGGACGCGTTACCCCAGCACCTTCTACTGGTTTGAGACGTTGTGGAACCCGTATACTAACCCAGCCTTTACCAAGTACAAGAACGATTATCCGTTCCAACTCATCTCTGGCCGCATCCACCACGCGATGTCCGGCACACAAATGGTGGACTGGTTGGGACGGTTTGTGGTCGAGGATATCTGGTATCCACTCAACGACGAAATCGAATACGACGAAATCCTTGTTGGCCCAGATGGGCCTAAGCCGACCGGGCGACGCGTGAAAATGGCCCGGGGAACCTGGTCCATCGGCGTGATTCAAATGAACCGCGCCGACGCAGACAAACTCGGACTCAAGACTGGCGACTTAGTGGAGTTAGAGACGCCGTTGGGTCACAAGGCGCGGGGTAAAATCCTCGCGGTCGAAACAATCCGCCCCGGCACCTTGCGCGTGGCATTCGGCAGTGGTGGGCGATTCAGCCCCGGTCTGGGCAAGAACTATTACTTCAAGGATGTGACCATCAACCACAATGCCCTGGTGGATCCCGCTGCACTCTCACCGATTATGGGGCAGCCCGCCTATGTGGATATGCTCGTGAAGGTGAAGAAGGTATAGGCAGAGGTGTGATGCACTTCAAGTGTGTCCCACCTGAGAAGTGATGATGAGCGAATTGAATTTCCTGCACGCGCGTGCAGCAATGTATGATTTGCTGGCGCGGCTCTATACCTACCCGTTAGATAGCGCGGCGCTGGATGCGGTAATGGCGCTCCGCGTCGAGAACGCGCCCACTGCGCTGTTCGACGCGCTCGTGGTGATGCAAGCGCGCATTGCGGCGGCGCCTGAGCGCGCCATGTTTGTGGAGACGTTGAACGTCGAGGCAACACGGCTGTTTGAAGGGCCTGGGCAACCCGCTGCGCCCGCCTATGCCTCGTTCTACTTGAACGAAAGGCAATTGATGGGTCCCGCTGCTCTCGCGGCCCGCCGCGCCTATCTCGCCTGGAATGTGCGTCCGCGGGACGACGGACGCGTTCCGCCGGATCATCTCGCGCTGGAACTCGGCTTTATGGCGTATCTAGCATACGAGATAGCAGCGCATGACGGCGAATCCCCGCGCGCACTGGCAGGTTCGGCCACGTTTCTGCGCGAACATCTCTTGACGTGGGTGCCACGGTTCGGATCGACGGTCGTGTCCGCGACAGCTCACCCATTCTTTATCGGCCTGGCTAACCTGACCTGCGCATTGCTGGAATCCGACGCCGCATGGTTGCGTGAAATTCTGGAGGTCCAGAAACATCCTATCGATACGGAGGTTACAGCATGAAAATCAATACTAAGATATTGTGGGGACTCAGTGTTGTCGCATTCGCGGTTGGCAGCATCGGGCTGTTCCAACGTTTGACGACTGGACATCTGAACACAGCCTACGGTTCGTACGTGCCGTGGGGCTTGTGGGTGGCGATGTATCTGTTCTTTGTCGGGCTGGCAGCGGGGATATTCCTGATTGCTGCCCTCGATATTCCGTTGGGAATTCGCATCTTCGCCGGTGTCGCGCCGGCCGCCCTGTTCGCTGCGTTAGTCGCGCTGGGCGCGGGGCTACTGCAAATCTGGCTCGACCTGGGGTGGATGAGTCGAATCTGGAATGTGTACTTGAGCCCCAGCCCCAGCTCAGTGATGGCGCAAATCGTGTGGGGCTATACACTGTTCGGCTTACTGATCCTCGTCGCGCTGGTCTTGCGATGGCGTGGCGGGTTCGACCGCTGGCTCAAGGTGCTGATGTGGCTCGGCATCCCGCTCGCGCTGTACCTGAGTGGCGCAGTAGGCGCGCTGCTCGGCGTTGAAGCCAGCCGGCTGTTCTGGCACGTCGGCCTGTTCCCTGCTCAGTTTCCAGTATTCTCGGTCGCCTCCGGCGCGGCGTTGATGCTGGTTATCCTCGAACTTGTGGACGAGCAGGCGGTACCACGGCGTGACCAACTGCTGGGCATCCTGGCCCTGGCGACGATCGCACTGCAAATCGTCAAACTCTACTTTCTGTGGGCAGACTATTCACAGAGTCTGTACGGCGGTGTGCCCGAGAACGTCGCGGCGGTCAATATGGTGCTTTTTGGCCCCTACTGGTGGGCGTTCTGGATTCTGCAAATAGGCCTAGGGACACTGATTCCACTGATCATTTTGGTGGTGCCCCGGTGGGGCCGACAACCCGCGCTTGCGGGTTGGGCGGGAATGTTGATACTCCTGGGCTTTGCGGTGGCGCGTTCTAACATCGTCTTTCCGGCAATGACCGTGCCCGAGTTCGACGCGCTGCGGCTGGCTTACACGGGACCAGGATTGACTTACGAATATTTCCCTACTCTGACAGAATGGTTGTTGGCCGTGTGGATCGTGGGGCTGGCTGCACTCGCCTTTTTGGCCGGGCACCGTTGGGTACTGCCGAAATTCAAGGCGGTATAGAAAACCTTCACCCCTGTCACAATGTGCCTGGCCGTCGTCTGCAGATCGGTGGCATCAAGCGCAAGGTTGATAGAGGAGATGCCCATCAGAATCTTCCTCTGATAGGTAATAAATCAGCCTGGCGACAGGGATCATCGCCTGGTGGAAGCCCTTGCCTTTTCCCCTCCCCTCAGCCATAGCTGCTTAGCTCCTAGCATAACCAAGCAGCCCAAGCCATCGGGATAGCCCCAGAGGTTGCAAACGCACTCGCCAAACTGTATCATGGTGCTACCTCCCGGCGCGAATCTATAGAACGTTTGGTAGAGTTCCTATCCTAGCTGGACGAGCTCCGTCTGGCTAGCCCCAGCCATTATTAGCACTTGCTCTTACGGTGCAATCTCAGATTACTCTATTCGCGACTGGGATGATCGCTAGCTATTCCTTCCAGGGACACACAGAATTAAAAGGAGGGAATGATGGTCGCCTTTGTCGATAAGCTACTCCAGCTTTCGCGGAAGAATAAGAGTTGGCTTTGCGTTGGACTGGATGTCGATCTCGATTTGCTTCCTAAGGGGGTACTCGCTCACGAAGACCCTGTCTTCACCTTCAACAAGGCCATCATTGATGCTACGGTGGATGTCGTTTGTGCTTATAAACCAAATCTGGCCTTCTACGAGGCCCTGGGTATTTCTGGTCTGGAGGCACTACAACGGACATTGCGCTATATCCCCGCTGAGATTCCCACCATCGCCGATGCTAAGCGCAATGACATCGGCTCCAGCGCCAGAAGCTATGCCCGGAGCATCCTGGAGGTCTTCGGTTTCGATGCGCTCACGGTGAACCCTTACCTGGGACATGATTCCTTACAACCCTTCCTGGACTATAAGGAAAAAGGGGTCCTTGTCTTGTGCAAGACGTCAAATCCGGGGGCAACAGACTTTCAGGATCTCTTCGTTACGGACACGGATTCCCGACGGGCGCAGCGCCTTTATGAGATAATCGCTGAGCGTGTGGTCAAGTGGAACATCTATGGCAATTGTGGTCTGGTGGTCGGGGCAACCTATCCGATGGAGTTGAAGCGGGTGCGCGAAATAGCTCCCACCTTGCCCATCCTCATCCCGGGTATTGGAGCCCAAAAGGGTGATTTGGAGGCCTCTGTCCGCTATGGTAGCGATGAGCACGGAGAATTAGCCATCATAAGCTCCTCGCGTCAGGTTCTGTATGCTTCGGTTGAGAGCGATTTCGCCCTGGCAGCTAGAAGGGTAGCCTTAAGTCTACGTGAGGAGATCAACCGTTTCCGCCAGGTTCATCAGCGAGAACTTGAATAGGAAGAACCCAAGGGTGGATTCCCCTCGGCCAATATTGGCTATGATATAATGGGCTGAAATGGTGATTAGGGAGTAGTAGTGAATGGTCCTCGAAGTTGGGCTTGACGATGTGGTGCGCTTAAGAAAGCCCCATCCCTGTGGCGGCTACGAGTGGCGAGTGGTAAGACTTGGCGCCGATATTGGTCTTAAGTGCCTTAAGTGTAATCATCGCGTTCTATTGCCTCGCCGCACCTTTGAGAGGCGAGTAAAAGAATTTGTCTCTCGAGGATAGGCAAGGAGTGATGTCACAACACAATCCAGAAATAGGCACCACGTCGGTGCTGCGCAACCGCCATTTCCTCTTCCTCTGGCTCGCTCAAGCGATCACCCAAACGGCTCAAAACGCTATCTGGTTTGGCCTGATAGTAGTAGTCGAGGATCAAAGTCGTTCCAGTATGCAGCTCAGCATTGCCATCCTCTCCTCAATCATCCCCTCGATAGCGTTAGGCATGATCGCTGGTGTCTTCGTCGATCGTATGCGCAAGAAGATGGTTTTGCTCACGACTAACCTGCTGCGCGCCATCGTTGCTTTAGGCTACCTTCTTTATGGCTATTCTCTCGTCCCTGTCTACCTGATCAACCTCCTCTTCTGTTCCATAAGTCAATTCTTTGCCCCGGCAGAGGCCGCGACTATCCCTCTGCTGGTGTCTAAAAGACAGCTGATTACAGCTAACTCTCTTTTCAACCTTACCTTCACTGCCTCGCAGGTGGTGGGGTTCGTCGTCTTAGCCCCACCTTTGATCAAGTTCTTTGGTGCCCAGAGTCTCTTTATCATCTCTAGCCTCATCTATGTGGTGGCTACCCTTCTTGTGTCTCTGCTACCCAAAGAGGAGGATCCGCACCGAAGATTTTCAGGGCTGCAAGGAGGAACTTTAGTAAGTAAAGTATGGATGGAGATTCGTGAGGGTTGGCAATTTATTACCGCCGATCGCCGAACTGCTCTAGCTATGGTACACCTAACCCTGGCTGCTTGTCTGATGCTCGTATTGGCTATGCTCACCCCACGCTACGTTGTGGCTGTGTTGAATATCCGCGCTGACGATGCTGTTTACATCTTCGCTCCAGCCGGGGTTGGGGTGCTGTTGGGGACAATGATGATGGGTAGACTGGCTGATAAGTTTGGTAAATCGCTCTTGGTGAATGGGGGATTGATAGGGATGGGTTCTTCCCTGTTCTTGATGGCCAGCCTTTACTGGATCGGCCGACATTTCGCTCTACAGGAATTGATCGTACGCCTTGGATTGTCCCTGCGTCCCTCCCTGAGCGGACTGGTGCCAGCGGTGATGATCATCTCCTTTATTCTAGGATACGCCTTCGCCTTGACTACTATCCCCTCCCAGACGATCCTGATGGAAAGAGCACCGGCTTCAACGCGGGGACGTATCTTTGCCGTACAGATAATGTTGGGCAATCTTGCCTCAGTGTTACCACTACTCTTCTTAGGTAGCCTGGCTGACCTCTTTGGCATCAACAAAGTGATCGCCTTCGTGGGACTAGTAGTCTTAGCCATCGCTGTGCTGAGCATCCGTGAGGTCCGTCGGCTGATGCTGGGGACGATGGAGGTTGGTATCCCCACCAGTCGTCACTAGATAGGCTGCTCTGTGTCGTTCCCTGCCTCCTCACCTGCGGCGGAGCGCGCAAACAGGGGATCGCTGCGGAGGACATTTAGGAAGCTAACCGATCTGACCTCTCGCTCAAGGACATGTTGAACATAGCCACGCATAAGGTCCTCCACTTCTCGGTGCAGGTTTTCTCTTAGGCGCAGCCGACTGACGAGATTATAATCCCCTTTTTGCAAAAGGCGGAGTACCTTGAAGCCATTAAGGCTCAATCTCCTGGCTGTCGGTTCATCCTGTCCGCATCTTAAGCAAAGTATTCCCCCAGCCGAAGGGCTGAAGAAACAGCTGGTCGGTCCAACCTGTTCTCGGCAGTGGACACAATAGTGGAGTTCGGGGCGGTAACCCAGATAACCCAGGAGCTGCATCTCAAAAAAGCGCACAGCCAATTCAGGGACGCGCTCGCTCGCCAGTCGATCATAGGTGTGAACGGTCAATGTAAAGAGGGGATAATTTTCGATATGTTCCTCAGTAAACCTATCCAGGAGCTCGGCCACATAATGGGCGTGGGTCGTCCGTAGAAGATCGCCTCGGAGGGCGAGGAATGAGTTTATTGTCTGTCCTTGGGTGATGATATCCAGGTTGCGTCCCTTAGCCATGAGCAGCTGGCTGTGGGTAAAAAGTTCGAGATGTCCGGCTAGCTTACTGGTGGTGCGGCGCGTACCCTTGGCCACGGCCCTCACCTTACCCAGGTAAGGGGTATATAGGGTGACGATCCTATCGGCTTCCCCGAGATCGATGTGTCTCAGGACAATGCCCTCCGTTCGATAGACATGTGGTTTGGCCATTGAACGGACTCAAAATCGTTAAGAGAAGGTGGCTTTAGGCATCATAAAGCGGCTGATAACTGTGGCCTCCTCATGGAGCAATACCCTGTCACCAGGGACCAAGTCCCTTTTAGTTTTCTCAACCGAGACAGCCTCCTCTCTCGGTAAGACGAATATCCCTATTCTCGTCCCCTCAGCGGTGTAATTTCGATCTACAAAGGCCAGCCCAATTTGGATTCCCTCAATCGACACACAGCTGGTGACAGCCCCAATGCATTCACCCTTCCTATTAACCACGGGGTCCCCAGGCTTGACCATGCGGATGCCTTTAGCGTTCATCTGGAAACGAACAACTTCTTGTTTCCGCCTGGCCTCCTTATCCATAAAAGGCTTCTTACCGATGAAGAAGGGCTTGTGCAACTTGACGAAAGCCCCATATCCGGCTTCCGTTGGGGAGATATCGTATTTGCCAGCAAGCTCATGCCCATATAAGGGGAAACCAGCCTCTGTTCTGGTCGAATCCCGTGCCCCAAGACCGGCTGGCTTCAACCCATAGTCTCTTCCCTTCTCCAGAAGCAGGTTCCAAAGCGTGGGTGCCTCAGCCGGATTTACGTAGAGCTCGTAGCCCATCTCTTCACCGGTATAACCAGTTCGGGATATGATTACCTCTATTCCGGCGATCTGGGTTTGCATGAGCTCGGACCTCCTGAGTTTTCTCAGCCTTTTTTGAGTCTCCACATGGGCAAGGCATTGCTGTAATATAGCTAAGGAGTTGGGCCCTTGCAAACCCATATCTATCCGGCACTCCTTTCCCCAGCGGTGGTCCTTCAAATCCTTTATTGTAACAACGGCCTCAATCTCCTTGTTCAGGTCAGCGGCGTCGATTAGGTATTGTCTGGAGTTGACCGCATCCAACCAGGCCTTTATTTTTCCGGCATTTACAGCGTTGACCACCATCATGTATCCGTCCCGCGATAAGCGATAGATAAAGACATCATCCATAACCTTGCCCTCTGGATCAAGGATATAGGAGTAATGAGACTGTCCAACCCCAAGCGTGGGGACATAATTAGTGGTGACGAGATCCAAAAACCTGGTGGCGTTTTCGCCCTGGATATCCAGTACGCCCATATGAGAAATGTCAAAAAGGGCCGCCGTCTCCCTCACCGCCCTATGCTCCTCGCTGATACTGGTGTACCAGACCGGCATAAGCCAACCGGCAAAGGTGACTATATTCCGCTTGCTGGTCAATTTCAGATGTTCCTCATAGAGGCAGGTGGGCTTTGGTTCACCCCCCTCGTCGCTGTAGGTAAAGCGGCTCTTTCTTGATGGAGCTCTTACACCTCTAGCGGGAAGGTCAGTATCGGTCATAATGGCCCTTTGCCCAATGAAATAAGGCTTGGATAGGTCAAGGCGGTGATCGTGACCGGCCTTAAGTAGGGAGATGATGCCCACCTTCGCCCCATCATACGAGGGTAGCCCCACCTCTGAATGAAGACGATCCCTGGCCATGATCCCAGCTGGCTGAACCCCTGCCCCATCACTTAAGAGCAGGCCCCAGAGTTTAGGGGCATCATCTGGGCGGACGAAGATATCCAGTCTCACATCCTTATTAGTATAGCCATTTCGAACAATGATCGCCTCCACACCCTTGATTTCCGTTTCAAGAAAACGGAAACCACCGATATCAGGCACGGCCGAATCAACCTGGTGGAGGACATCCATGCTCTTGGGTCCGTGTAACGACAGCGCTATCCGCCGCCATTCCTCATCGGCGCTCTGTCGCAGATCTTCAATCACCACCGGGCCATCGATCTTTCTATATAGATCAACGTCATCAAAAAGGATACAACCATCAGACAAGGCCCGTAACCAGGTCTTCACCCCTTCAGTGTTCGCAGCATTGGTCATCATCAAATAGCGGTCACGTCCCTCCTTGTCGGGGTTCAAACGTAGGATTAAAACATCATCTATGACGCTGCCGTCTCTGTTCAGAAGCAGGGAGGGCTGGCATTGCCCGATCTCTAGCCTGATCACGTTACTAGTGGCCACTCCCTGTAGGAAGAACTTCGCCCTTTCACCATTAATCAAGAGTAATCCGGCATCGTTCAAATCGAAAAGGGCTGCCGAAGTCCTGGCCGCCTCGAGCTCCCCCTCCGGATTCCCGTAATGAAGAGGCATCAGCCAACCCCAATACGGTTGCATCTTTGCTCCTCGCTTCTGATGTTCAGCAAAGAGGATGGTTCTCTTGAGAGGCTCTTCGGGAACCAGATGACGAGGCTGATGCTCAGTCACTTGAGTGATCTCTCGTTCTGTCTCCTCCACGATGCTAGCGACCTCACCCCTGACCTCCTCCATTATCGGAAGCTCAATCTTCCCTCTTCCCAGATCGCCACTGGCCCCTATATAGCGGAAGGGGTGGATGTTAGTTAATACACGATGAATGAGCTCAGCCACCTGCTCCATCTGTTCCTCGCGCAGACCGCGTTGTGTAAGCCAGACCGTTCCCAGACGAATGGCACTAGAGGTAGCAGCGGTAGTATCGCCAGGGATGGTATTTTTATTACAGACAATGCCACACATGTCCAGGATGCGTGAAGCGATATCGCCTTTCAGAGGAAAGCCTGGCGTCTCAATGCCATTCAGATCGATTAGCAGCATATGAGTATTTGTTCCCCCATAGGCCAAGCGAAGCCCCAACCCCTGGAGGGTGGTGGCCAAGGTTTGAGCGTTGGCCACGATCCTCTCTTGCAGTCTCTTGAACTTCTGTGTTTGCGCTATCTTGAAGGCTACGGCCATAGCTGCAATATTATTGATATGGGGACCACCCTGCTCCCCAGGGAAAACGGCCCGATCTATCTTCTGGGCGATCTCCTCAACGGTGGCTAGAATTACCGCACCGCGAGGTCCGATCATGGTCTTGTGGGTAGTAAAGGTGATGACATCGGCATAGCCAATGGGATTCGGGAATTTTCTGGCCACTACTAGCCCAGCTGGATGGGCTATATCAGCCATCAGAAACGCTCGATCGGGGATAGCGTCAGCGATCTGGCGCAGTTCCTCCCAATCAATATCCCAAGGATAAGCACTTGCTCCAGCGATGATCAGCCTTGGCTTGGCCTCCAAGGCCAATTTCCGGATCTCCTCATAGTCAAGCCTGCCTGTTCTTCTACTCACACCATAGGGTACAATCTTGTAGTACTTGCCCGACCGGTTATATTCACTGCCATGGGTGAGGTGTCCGCCATGGGTTAAGGACATCCCCATAACGGTATCACCAGGTTGCAAGAGGGCTTCGTAGACAGCGTTATTGGCCGCTGCTCCAGAGAGGGGTTGCACGTTGGCCAAAATTTCCTCAGCCCCAACTTTAACTTTGGCGTCAGGGTCTTTAGTGGTGGCAAACAACTCGGCCACCCTCTTTTGGGCTAGGGCTTCGATGAGGTTGACGTATTCGCAGCCTCTATAGAATCGCCTATCAGCGTAGCGGCGATGATGGGCCAGTTGGTGTTCGTACTCCAGGAGCTGGTCTATTTCGTCTCGCGTCATCTTCAGACAAGGCCAACCCTCAGCGTAGATGTTGGTGAATACCGAACCCAAGGCCTGCCTGACAGCCTTTGGGGCGATGCTCTCGGAGGGAATCATGATCAGTCTCTGCTTCTGCCGCTCTTCTTCAAAAGCGATAAGCAGATCTGTGTCTGAATCTATTTCAGAAAGGTCCTCCTTGAAAAGAAGGCTCGCATAATCCCGATCTTCTTCTAGAAGTGCCTCTATCGATGTCTTCAGCATTCTCCTTCTACCTCAGCGTTATATTCTCCTAAAAAGTATTTACTATATTTTGGCCGCGTTTGATGGCCAAACAGTGGTAATTCTCAATAATATTGTAGCATTGGCTATAGGGGAAAATCAATTATGAACTTATCTGCTATCTGACAAGCAGACATATTACAGACAAAAAAGAGGGCAATGTCAAGCCTTACGCCTCTTCGCCTTGTCCTTTGATGACGGCCAGCGGTCGCAGTCTCACCACTTTTTTCGTGAGACCTATCTCTGCCAGGGATTCTACCACATCATCAATGTTCTTGTAGGCCTGAGGGGCCTCCTCTAATATCTCCCTGAAATCGCCAGCATTGTATAAAATATCGCCCATGCTGCGCTGGAACTCGTCTTTGGAGATCACCTTCTTAGCCGCCGTGCGAGAGAGAACACGCCCAGCCCCGTGGTTCACCGAATAGAAGGTCTCCTGCGTCGCCTCGGCGCCTACCAAGACATAGGAAGAGGTCCCCATACTGCCAGGAATGATGACGGGGTGACCGGTGGCCATATATCTCTTAGGATTATAAGGATGTCCGGGGGGAAGAGCACGTGTCGCCCCTTTACGATGAACCAGCACCTTTCGGCCGAAGTGCTCCTCGAACTTGGCGATGTTATGGGCGACGTCGTAAACGAGCCATAGTCCTAAGGCGCGGGGGTCTTCTTTGAATACCTCCCCGAAAGCTAGCCGCACATCGTGGGCCATCAGCTGTCGATTGCAAAAGGCGAAATTCACCGCACAGGCCATTGCTGCCAGGTAATCCTGTCCTTCTTTAGAATGAATTGGGGCCGCCGCCAGCCCCCGGCTTGGTAGCTCGATATCATATTTCGCAGCGGCCTGGGCCATAATCTTGCTGTAGTCGGTACAGATCTGATGTCCAAAGCCTCGACTACCCGAATGTAACATCACCGCCAGATTTCCTTGCTCCAGTCCCCATGCTTTCGCCAGCTGCTGGTCATAGACCTCTACGATCTCTTGCAGCTCAACGAAGTGATTACCTCCCCCAATCGTGGCCAGCTGATGGCTGCGCGAGATGGCTGTCTGACTGACCTTATCCAAGTCGGCGCCAGCCAGACAACCGTACTCCTCTATGCTTTCGGCATCCTCCATCCAGCCATAGCCCATAGAAATCAGCTTCCGGGCCCCTTTCTGAACGATCTCAGCGAAGCTCACCCGCCGCAGCTCATCGTGGGTGCTCTTTCGTCCCACGCCGGGTGGTACGCGTCGCTCGATGGCCCGCATCAGAGCGCGCAGGGTGCCCTTATCTATCTTGCGGCTCGGTAGACACGTACCGAGAAGCCTTACACCTCAGTTTATGTCCATGCCCACGGCACCGGCCGAAACGACACCCTCGGAGGCATCAGTGGCCATGACCCCGCCGATTGGTAGACCGAAGCCAGTGTGGATGTCAGGCATGCCGACGATATACTTGAACACCCCCGGCAAGGTGGCTGCATCAGCCAATTGCTGTAAGGAATCGACTTCACGGAAATGGCCATAAAGGGTGTCATTGAGATAAACGATCGCCTCCACGGCCATCCGGCCACTCTTGGGCAAGATATAGCGATTCTTGCCCGCTGGAACCAGTCTTTGCCTCACAGCCGAGGCCGCCTCCGTATCCATAGAATCACCCCCACTATGCCAGCTATAACCTATTTTAGCATTTTCTTTTGGTTTTGTGCTGCTATCCTTGCAGAGTCAGTTGCTTAAGCCAATGCTTAAAAGTACAATAGAATTGCTTCAGGCGAATTTCGGAGAACAGTGTGAAAAGCATGACGATAGCCCGTGGCCCAGAGTTGTCCGCTAATGCTTGGGTCATCTTGCGTCGAAGATATTTGCGAAAAGATGAACAAGGGCACGTGATAGAAACGCCTGAAGGGATGTTTCAGCGCGTGGCTCAAGCCATCGCCTCAGCCGACCGCCTCTACAGTCACCAGGCCGATGTAGAACGTATTGAGGCAGAATTCTATGCAGTTATGTCCAGTCTTCAGTTCCTTCCCAACTCACCCACTCTGATGAACGCTGGAACAGATTTGGGGCAGCTGGCCGCTTGCTTCGTGCTCCCCATTGAGGATTCCCTGAAGAGCATCTTTGAAACCCTCAAGAATGCGGCCCTCATTCAGCAAAGCGGTGGAGGGGTCGGCTACTCCTTTTCCCGCCTGAGGCCAAGAGGTGATACTGTTCGTTCAACTATGGGCATTGCCAGTGGCCCACTTTCCTTCCTTCAGGTCTACGATGCCACCACGCAGGTCATCAAGGCGGGAGGCACCCGGCGGGGAGCCAATATGGGGGTGCTGCGGGTGGATCATCCTGATATCCTCAACTTCATCACCGTCAAGAAGGATCGGACCAAATTGAATACCTTTAACCTGTCGGTAGGCATCACCGATGCCTTTATGCAGGCCGTAGAGGCTGACCAGGAGTACGAGCTGATCAATCCACGGAGCAAACGGTCTGTAGGCAAATTAAGGGCCAGAAAGGTGTTTGATCTCATTGCCGAAATGGCCTGGGGAAATGGCGAGCCAGGGGTACTTTTTCTGGATGCATTGAACAGGGCTAACCCCACGCCGCGGTTGGGGACCATCGAGAGCACGAACCCATGTGGGGAGATGGGGCTTTTACCTTACGAATCCTGCGTGTTGGGCTCCATCGATCTCTCCCGCATGGTTCGCCGCCACAGGGACGAAACACGTCTCGATTGGGAAAAGTTAAGAAGAGTTGTGCACATCGCCGTCCATTTCCTGGATAACGTCATCGACGTTAATAAATATCCCCTCCCCATCATTGAGGAGAGAACCAAAGGTAATCGTAAGATTGGTCTGGGAGTGATGGGCTTCGCTGACTTACTTATCTTGCTGGGCATCCCCTACGGCACTGAAGAGGCGAGGGCCACAGCCGAGAAGGTGATGCATTTCATCTCCCAGGAAGCAAAACAAGCCTCGGCGGCCATAGCAAAACAGCGAGACGTTTTCCCGAACTTTGCTGGAAGCATCTACGACCGCCCTGGTGGACCGCTGCTGCGGAACGCCACCACGACTACCATCGCTCCCACAGGAAGCATCAGCATCATCGCTGGCTGTTCCAGTGGCATTGAGCCTCTCTTTGCCGTCGCCTACGTGCGCCGCGTGTTGGAGGGCACGCAACTAATTGAGATAGATCCCCTTTTTGAGCGAATAGCCCGAGAAGAGGGTTTCTATAGCGAGGGACTGATGCAGCTGGTAGCCGAAGCAGGCCGCATTCGAACGATCGAGGCTATCCCCCTAAGGGTACGTCAACTATTCGTCACAGCCCACGATATCTCTCCAGAACAGCACCTCGCTATGCAGGCCGCCTTCCAGAGATACACCGATAACAGTATCAGTAAAACGATTAATTTTCCTAGCGAGGCTACGGTGGAGGATATTCGTAAAGCCCTTCTCCTGGCCTATCAGCTGGGCTGTAAAGGGGTAACTGTTTACCGCTATGGTAGCAGGGAGGAGCAGGTCTTAAGCATCAGGCGCTCCTGCCCATCCTGCACCTGGGAGGGCGTGCATACGGTGCCCCTAACTGCCTAAACTGGACTCGTCCCTCTCCGAGGCCCAGCCAGTTTCAGGCAGGGGCGATTGGCAGCGAGATGGTGAAAGTGCTGCCTTGTCCCAAGCGACTCTCCGCTCTAATCTGTCCACTGTGGGCCTCGACGATCCTTTTAGCCAGGGCTAAGCCTAGGCCCATCCCGCCTCTTCCCACACCCTGTCCCTCTATCTTATGAAACCCCTGAAAGATGGTCTCTAGCTGGTCCGGGGGGATACCGATGCCGTTATCGGACACGCTGATCTCCACGCTGGTCTCTACCTGACGCGCCCTTATAACTATCTGGCCCGCTGGAGATGTGAACTTGATGGCGTTGTCCAGGAGATAACCTATAGCGGTGCTCAATCTTCGCCCATCGGCCAGAAGAGAGAGCTGAGGCGGGATGTCGAGTGTAAGAGCCATCTTCTTTGTTTCTATCTGATCGGAGTAGTCTCCCACAACTTCTTTCACCAGCGTGGCCAGGTCGTGCGGCTGTAGGTCCAGGGCTAGCTTGACCCCCTCATCCAGTAAGGTGAAATCGAGCAGAGACTCTACCTGGCGACGGAGCCGTGCCTCCCCTACGGCCATAACAGCCACATAGGCTTGTATCTCCTCTTTATTCAGGCGATGCAAGCGGGCCTGGAGCAGCTCTATGTAGCCCCTGAGGATGGTCAATGGCGTACGCAGCTCGTGTGAGACGTTGTCTATGAAGCTGGACTTCAGTTGCCCAAGAGCCCGTAGCCGCTCTCTCGTCTCCGTTAACTCCCGCGTCTTCTCCGCTACTTTCTGTTCCAAGTCCTGGTGTGAATTTTTCAGTTCAACGGCCATAGCCTTGAAGGCTTCAGCCAAGTCCCCTATCTCATCTCCAGTCCGCACCTGCAGCCTGTAGTCAAAATTGCCGCTGCGAAAGGCTTCAGCTCCAAGTTTCAACTGCCGAATGGGCCGGGCAATGCGACCAGCCAGGAGATGCCCCAGAGCTGTGGCCGCGAGGATGGACAGCAGGACGCTCAGGATGATAACCCCTTCGGCTAAGGTTTTCGTCGCCTGGGCCTGCTCGATAGCCTCATTGATCTCTTTACCGGCAATCTCATGGAATCGAGCCAGATCAGCTATCGCTGTGTCAGCCAGAGCACCGATCTCCTTCAGCAAGGCCAGGCTGCGGCTGTCTCGAATCGGGTCGCTTAGAGCAGTGAGGTCATCGAACCGGCGCGTAAGCTCAACAAATGATTCCCGACTCCCTGCTACCAGCATCCGTTCCTCCGCGTAGCCCATCTCTACCTTCTCCAGATCGCTGTAATGCATCTCTGCCTGAGCTGCAGTGCGGCGAAATTCCTCTTTGACAGCAGGCTCCCGATCAAGTACATAATCGTGGGAGAGCAGGGCTAGACGCCCCAGAAGAACCTGGAGGGTCATCACCGGGTGTATCTCCGTAACGTATTCCTCCGTGACGTAGCTGGCTACCTTATAGAGACGTTGCGTTTCGATGTAGGCTACCAGGCCTAGCCCTAGAAGGGGTAGCACCATGACCAGAAAACCGCTGACCAGCTTCGTATGGATGCTCGTCCGCACAGCCTATTTTCGCCTCTCTTCTTTAGATTCCCAGGATATCGTTCATCAATTGCAATAGCTGTATGGGACTGAATGGCTTGGTCAGATAATAATCGGCACCAACCCGTTTGCCCCGCTCCTTATCCGTCTCTTGCCCCTTCGCCGTAAGCATAACGACGGTGATGCCAGCGGTAGCCGGGTCCTTCTTGAGCCTCTCACAGACCTCGAAGCCGTCCAGCCCAGGCATCAACACATCTAATAACAAGATATCCGGTTGTTCCTTTTGGGCCAGGGCTAGCGTCTCTTTGCCGTCCTCCGCCTCCAGGATCTGATAGGCATCGCTGCTCAGGGTAGCGCGCAGAAGCAGCCTTAGAGGTTGCTCATCATCGGCTATCAGGACCTTTTTCACCTGCCACATACCTCCTTGCGCATAATAGAAAAGAGGACTATTTGAGGGCTCTCGTCGTTCGCCTCTTATCAGGTCACTTCTCTGCTGGGGCATGTCCTATAATCATTATACCACGTCTAGGCAATAGCCCGTTCGCTCATCATCAGGTCAAGGGATGACGAGTTTAGAATAATTGAGTAAACAAGAGCAACGTGGTATCATTAGGCAAGAGGCATTAGCGATGCGATTTCCCCTTCCCACCAGCTTGCTAGGGCGCATTTTGCTACTTGTGGCCATCGGCCTGGCGTTGGTCTTTAGCGGCTATACCGTGCTCGGATTGCAGGCTGTCAGAGAAAGCACGGCCAGAACCTTGCAAGAGCGTCTGCTGATAGCCCAGGTGACAGCCGGCCGGGTAGACGACCGCTTGCAACAGACTGCCCGCATGTTGCAAGTTATGACCGAACAAGCACCTATCAACCCGGATGAGGATGATCCTCAGCTTACTATGCATACCCTGCGAGCGATGAATGAGCATCTGGGTGGCTTCGCTTACTATATGGCAATGTTGAACCACAGCGGCCGAATCGTTCGCACCGAACCCCATATCACCAACCTCATCGGTTATGACCTTTCCACCTCTAATTGTGTCACGAAGGTGCTCCAGATGGGGACTACAGTGACTACCAGGGCATTCGTCCTCGATACGCCGACACCAACTATAGCTATCTTGGTTCCCACCAAAGATAGAAATGGTTTGATCAGTGGCTTGGTCTTAGCCACCCTTAATCTGAGTGACTCTGGCTTCAAAGAGCTCCTAAGTCCACTGGGGATTGGACAGACAGGGTACACGGAGATTGTAGATAAGAACGGCGTTGTGCTGGGTACAACCCGCCCGGAGCGCCTCTTCCAAACTGACGATCACGGCCAGTATTTCGCCACCCTCGTCGGAGAGAGCAGATCCGCCGTGGGCATGTGCCATAATTGCCATAGCAATGGCGCCGCTACGGAAAGGCGAGAGGAGGTACTGGCCTTCGCTCCACTCACCTCTGCCCCATGGGGCGTCGCCGTACGACAATCAAGGGAGGAGGCATTTGCTTATAGTGACGCTCTGCAACAGAGGGTGCTCTTATTA
>JAMCVK010000034.1 GCA_023475225.1 Chloroflexota bacterium | reverse complement strand
CTGTATAGTACCAGCTGGTTCTCCCCTTGTGCTAGGCTGGGGATGGGACTTATCCACAACTTGGCCAACTTATGAGTCTCCCTCCCCCAGACCCCCTCCCTCATACTACGACTACTACTCATACCCCCTGTACATCATGTATCTGAACGAGAAGGACCCTAATGTAACTGTCCACGGCATCAGGGTATGTAGCAACTATCGTTCATCTTGAACGTCTGTTCCCCATCCGTGGCAATTTTGGGCTTAGTAGGGCTAAGCCGCGGGGCGTCTATACAATGGGTGTCTCTCCCATTGATCTCTGGCAACAGCCATGATGATCTTAGCGAGCAACGATAAGCGGGCAGAACGGTGGACGATGTCCTTATAGGAGCTCTCACCAGCCACCATATCGTAGAAGGCCTGCCTGAGCAGGGGTTCCCGCCTGGCCAGCTCTAAGACCGGATCCAGGCATTCCAGCCACTTGCTCAGTCTGAATAGGTTGCGCAGCCCAACACCGTAGTAATATTCTCCAGTTAAATCACGACAACTCCTATAGAATGAATCGAAAGCCTGTTTGGATATCCCCACTTCCATCATCGTCTGAGCGGCCTTTATGCCCATCTCGATCCCAACGTTAATGCCTTTACCCTTCAGTGGACGCAGTAGCCCACTGGTGTCGCCGATGCTTACCACTCTATCACGGTAGAAGTTCCGGGCAGGACGGGAAGGGAAGCTAGCATATTGGAATGGTAGGGCAGATGAGACGTTGGCCAGCAGCCCCATATCCTTCAGGAAAATTAGGAAATGCTGCATATCAGCTTCTTCGATATCATCCCCGGCTATATTGATGGCCACCGATGTACGTTTTGGGGTAAGTGCGCCAAACTCAATCCTTGGTTGCGGCGTCTGAAGGATGGCGTGCATAGTGTTATTTAGCTGCTTGTCGATGATCTCTGGGGAAAGAGGGATCTCTGTGAGGATGGATTTTGTCGCCCCCGGGCGTTGAAAACCCACCTCAGATTCAAAAATAGAGAGCGCATAGCGGTCGAGCCCAAAGGCTCCTACTACGACATCAGCTATGATTCTTAGCCCGCCACTGCTGATCACCAGAACCCCATCGGCTGCAGCCCTGAGATCAACAACGGTATCATCATAGACCGTTACCCCTTGTGCCTTGGTGCTCTCAAGCAGGAAGGCGTCAAACCCACCCCGATCAACGACCAGCGTGGGCTCACCTTCTGCTGGGTCCTGTGGAAGGTATAGTGTCTGATGAGCGGTCTGAAGCATGTAGCCGCTGATTTGGCGCTGGATCATTTCCGGGAATAATTGCAGTCCGAGCTCCCCCAGGAGGGTTTGAAAGGGGGGCGAGAGCACACCAACGCAAACATTACCCTCTGTGGTAAAGTCTTTGGGTTCGAAGAGGATTACCCTGATAGATCGTCCTTTTTCTTTAGCCAGGCGCATCAGGGTGAGTCCACAGCTTGTTCCGGCAGGACCGCCACCAATGATGACAACGGTTTGTCCGTCTTGTAATGGTCCCAAATTACCACTCACGGGTGACCTCTACATCCTTTTTTCGATAAAGGTTGCGGGCTACTTGGGCCAGAAAGCGGAATTGAAAACGAGGATTCAGAGAGTCAATAAAAATATCTTTATAGGGCCGGTCTCCGGTAAGTGTATCCCAGAGTACCTGGTTGATCACCCGCATATCGGCCGGATATTGGGTTTGCTCACGACGGGCAGCCTCGATGAGAGCTCTGGCCGTCAGGTTGTAGGAAAAGACCCTATCATTGATCCAGAAGAGCAGCTGTCCATACCTGCTATCTCTCACGATGCTTCGACAGGTTGGGTAATAGTATCTCTCAAAGGCATGGGCAGAGACACCGTAATGCACCGTTGTTGCCGCGGCAGCGCAAGCGGTAACGTAGGCTGACTCTAGTCCGTTCTTATACAATCGGGAGTCGCCGGCTTCGCCAATGATGACGAAGCGGTCGGTGAAGGGGCGGCGAGCAGCGGAGGCCGAAACACGGGGGCTACAATGGCAATAGGACTGAGGCGTCTGCCAATCAGCGGGAAATCGTTTGCGCACGATGGGGTGGTCCAGGAGAACGGCAATATCCTGCTTGGTGACATTCTCTCCTATTAGCGTTACTGTAAGGTATTCATACTTGGGTGTGAGGGCAGCGAATTTTATTCCTGGCAGGCTTAGGCCATACACCCAGATGGCGTTACCGAACGATCGTTGGATGTACTCCTCTCCAAGGGGTAGTTCGGCTTGTACGCTGCGCATCGTAGCCGGCGGTTTATAGCCGAAGCCCAGGTTCTCGACATAATGAACCATTCGACTATTTAACCCAAAGGCTCCCACAACCAGATCAGCTTCGCATGTTTTTAGGTTTGATCCGTATCCATAGATGACCTGGGCAGGCAAGCCTCGTCGTGGTGGTAAACGGATCTCCGTCACATATTGGGGCACAATTGTTACACCCTGTTTCTCCACACAGGATAGGAGGTAATCATCGAAGCTGACGTTTTCTCGGTAGGAGGAGCCTCTGGGCCCGTTGGCACGGAAGACAGTGAGGATGCCCTCACTCTCGTAGGGGCGGTGTAGATAAAGAGCACCCACCTTTGTTTCCAGCCAGTAACCTTGAATATAGCGTTGGACCACATTGTTGGGCAAATGGAGGCCGATGTTCCGCAGGTTCTCAGCAAAGCTTTTAGCGATCACCCCGGCACACATATTACAGCCAATAGCTGAGCCAAACGACTTGCCGTCAAAGATAGTGACATGCAGATTGAGTCCACAGTGTTGGGCATTCCTAAGGAGAGCGTGGGCGAAGAGGGCTCCCGCCGGCCCACCCCCCACTATGGCGATGTGGGATCCATCTTTTAAGGGCAAGTAATCTTTCTCTGGCATTGGCCCTATCCTCTATCACTTGTTCATGTTGCAGGATCAGCATACCCACCGTGCCCCACCAAAGGAGCGGCATTGGGCGAAGCAACATGCATCGAGGTTGCGCCATCCCTACACAACTCTCAACTCATTATCATTATACTACTATTTATACTATCAGAGAGACTAGGCTGTCCACTATTCAGGCCACAGCAGAGGATACGTGATGGTTCGGTAGACAGTGTTATCGAATAGTAAACGCTGCCTCGGAATGGATGTTACCGAACCTCATTGCAGTAACAATTGTGAGCCATATTCGGGATGTTGACATACGTCTATGCATCTAGTAGGATGAGTAGCAGTAGTCGGGCGCTGAGGGGTTCCTTTTATTGACCAGCTCGGCTCTGAGAGGAGAAGAGGTTGCTAAGGTACGCGCTGAAAGCCTTCTTTGGTGGATGCCTCGGTTGTTTGGGGGCGTGGTTTGCTACCTTCAGCCTGATCGCGGCCCTGCTCGTTGTCGGTCTCGTCTCGGGTGTACCCCAGGCCGCAGTGGGCGGCTTGGCGGATCTAGGGAAGACTATTAGCTCAGAGATTAAGCAAATTTTTTCTGCCTTTCCACCTGGGATATTGCCTGGAGGAGGCCCACCAGGATCACCCTTCCCACCTGAGGGTGGTCCGCCAGGGTTCGGCCCGCCTGCTTCAGGAACTCCCAGTGCGACGGGGGTCACCGTGACACTAATAAAGCAACCAGGTGGACCGCCCGAAACCAGTTTCTCTACTTTGGATGACATTGAGGTTTGGGTATCGGCTCCGAGAGGCAGTAAGGCCAAGTACACTGCTCGCCTGGTGGACATGCAGGGGAAAGAGCTAGTGAGCAAAACGTACAATGCCTCCCCCTTCGGCAGCGCTACTGGTTACGGCAACTATAATGCTGACCATAAGCTTCCTACAGGTAGCTATAAGATAGAGGTCCTGGAAGATGGTCGCCTCGTTTATACTCTCAACTTCACTGTGGGTGGGCCAAGCCCTTGAGAATTAAGACCTATAAGGCGAACACCGCTCGCTTCTGATGCCCCGCTGGAGCCAGTATCGCTGATATGCCCGCCGATCAGGTTGAGTTATGGTGAAAAGGAATGTCACTTCTATACATAGTTATTGCTCTCTTAGTGGCTATCTCGGTCCATGAGGCCTGTCATGCCTGGATGGCGTACAACCTGGGAGATCCCACAGCTAAATATCAGGGTCGTCTGACTCTTAACCCTCTTGCTCATCTCGATCCCTTAGGAACCCTCATGATGATAATGACAGCTATCGCTGGCTTTGGTATCGGTTGGGGCAAACCGGTGCCGGTCAATCCTTATAACCTCCGTAACGGTCCAAAGACAGGGATGGCTGTAGTCTCGCTAGCCGGCCCGGCGTCTAACCTGGCCACGGCCGTCATCTTTGCCATACCTTTGCGTTTTGACCTGTTCTACTTTTTGTTGTCCTACACCTTCCTGATGTACTTGTTATATTACATCGTTTTCGTTAATATCGTTATTGCCATCTTCAACTTGATTCCTATTCCACCCTTAGATGGCTTCAAGGTACTTCTGGGACTTCTTCCCACTCGTCAGGCTTATCTTCTCTCTCGATATGAGGCGTACGGTCCCGGTCTGCTGCTGCTGTTAATCCTCCTTGATGCCTATACCAGGCTTGGCCTTATCGGACACGTGCTCGAACCGGCCTCACAGCTATTGTTGCACGCTGTGCTTGGATAATGGTAGTCTTTAAAAGATGAGGATCGGACATCGCCTTAGGCAATTTCTCTCTGCCTGGCGAGCTAGTATTGGGGCAGAGGACAGGGCCGTTTTGGTGAGGTATCTCAATGTGGGGGAGCGGGCGCTCTTTGAACGCATGGAGCTGGCTGATCAACGACACTGCGTCGATGTCTTCTCGCATTTGCGTCGTCAGGGTCAGGAGAGTCAGGATTTATTGAGAGCTGCTCTGTTGCATGATGTCGGCAAGGTGGAGGCGCGTTTTGGCTTGCGGATCCGTGGGGCTATAGTCTTGCTTGAAGGGCTGAATGCGAGGATGCTGGCTAGAATCGCTTCAAATAAGAGGGATAGTTGGCGCTATTGTTTCTATGTGCATGAGCATCACGCCCGCATTGGTGCAGAAATGGCTAGACAAGCCGGCTGTTCGTCACGGGTTATCAGCCTTATCTCCCAGCATGATCAGCCTCATCCATCTGACGAGATGGCTGTGTTGCTTTATCAGGCTGATTGGGAGAATTGAAGACGTGTGATTTCCTTTATTTCGCTGATCTTGGCTCGGGGTGTAGGGTCCTTTGAAAGAGGTACGATATGGCGCACATCACTATAATTGGGTTGGGCTTAATTGGCGGTTCCTTGGGGTTGGCTTTACAACGAACTAAGTTGGGGTATGAAATCATTGGCCATGATTTAGATCCTGGTACGGCTGCTGAAGCGCGCAAGCGAGGAGCCATTGATAAAGCCGAATGGAACCTTCCTGCGGCTGTATCCAAGGCCACTTTAGTCATCATCGCTACACCCGTGGGGGCCGTTAAGGATACACTGCGAGATATCGCCACCTATCTGCCTAGGGGCTGTGTAGTTACGGATACGGCTAGCACAAAACAGCAAGTATTGGCTTGGGCTGACGAGATGCTACCGGAAGGAGTGAGCTTCGTTGGTGGTCATCCGATGGCTGGCAAGGAAGTTTCAGGTATAGCCGCGGCAGATCCGGACCTATTCATCGGCTGTACCTATTGTCTGCTTCCCTCCCCTGGGGCGACTGCCGAGGCCGTCAGTCTTGTGGCCAACTTGGTTTCTGCCATTGGAGCCAAGCCTTATTTCATCGATCCGGTTGAGCACGACAGCTTCGTGGCAGCTATCAGTCATCTGCCGTTTATCCTCTCCACCGCTTTAGTCAACACAACGGCTCATAGTCCGGCTTGGCGTGAGATCAGCCGTCTGGCGGCCGGTGGCTTCCATGATGCCTCACGTCTGGCCAGCGGTGATCCCATAATGTACCGTGATATCTGCTTGACGAATCGTGACGGCCTGCTACGCTGGATGGAGACCTTCCTTCACGAATTGGAGGATATGCGCCAGTTGATCGCCAGCGGTGATGAGAGACTAGAGATGGTCTTTCAAGAGGCAAAAGAGGCACGCGATAAGTGGCAAAGCAGTAAATCTGAGGAATGGCCAGGTGTGGCAGAGACGCTCAGCCCTGGCGAGCAGATGCGGCATATGTTCTTGGGCGGAAAGCATCCATCATCAAAGCGGCCGAAGGAACGTTAGATGGCTATATCAACTACTTTCCAATGCAAAAATGGCTGAAAATGGTCTCCAGGAGGTCATCAGTTACTGTTTCGCCGGTGATCTCTCCCAGGGCGTTAGCTGCTGCCGTGAGGTCAATAGCGATGAAGTCGGCCGGTAGCCCTGCTGTTAGCCCATCTAGGGCGGCGCACAAGTGTCTCTCCACGCGATAGAGGACATCTTTGTGGCGCGGGTTGCTGATGAGGAGGGTGTCAGAGGTCACTACTCTACCAGCAAAGATGGCCTCGATGATCGCTGTTTCTAGGTCGGCCAAACCCTGACCGGTTAGCGCCGAAATGTGCACTTTGGGAAACGTAGGTAGTAGCGCCTCTATCTCGGCCAAATTGATGGCCAGCGGCAAATCTGATTTATTCAGAACGATGATAGCCGGTTTATCTTCCAAGGTGGAAACGATCTCCCGATCGTAAGATTGGAGGGGAACGCTGCCATCTATAATCAGTAATACCAGATCAGCCTGGGCTATGGCTTTGCGACTGCGCTCTACCCCCAAACGTTCTACGAGATCATCAGTGGCCGTGAGGCCAGCCGTATCTACCAAGACCACAGGTAGCCCGCGTAGATTGATCACCTCTTCCAAAGTGTCTCTAGTCGTACCTGGTATGGGCGTGACGATGGCCCGGCTCTCTCGCAAGAGAGCATTTAAGATACTCGATTTGCCCACATTAGGGCGGCCGATGATGACTGTTCGAACCCCCTGGCGGTAGACCATTCCGACATCAGCATTCTTAAGTAGCTCCTCTAAACGTTGTTGAATCTGCTTCAGAGGCGTTTCCGCATCCTGTTCGGGAATTTCATCCTCGGCGAAGTCGATGGTGGCCGTAAGGTAGGCCAGGAGATTCATAATCTGTTGACGAAGCGACCGAATCTCCTTGGAGAGGTGCCCTCCGAGCTGGCCAACGGCCACGCGTAGGCTAGCAGCCGTCTTGGCGCGTACGATATCCATCACCGACTCAGATTGAGCCAGGTCGATGCGCCCATTGAGGAATGCCCTTAAGGTGAATTCGCCAGGCTTGGCTAAGCGTGCTCCACAATGCAGTACCAGCGTAAGGATGCTTTGGAGTGGTACAGGGCCACCGTGACAGTTGATCTCGACGATGTCCTCACGGGTATAGGTGTAAGGTGCTGGCATGTAGATTGCCAGCACCTCATCGATCGTCTCCCTTGTGGCTGAATCGACTATGTGGCCATAGCGCAGATGGTACGGTAAAATATCAATTCTACGTTTAGGGACGAATAGGTCACGAAGGATGCGCAGGGCGTCGGGTCCGCTGATACGGATAATGCCGATACCTGATTCCCCGATCGGCGTGGAGATAGCAGCAATAGTATCGCTAAGCATTGCCACTCTTGTCCATATCTAGTAGTGATGAGTTATGACTAACCCAAAACATTTTTGATTTTAACATAAAGTAGAGACTCATTTTGAAGATTTCAATTTTATTTGCTTTGGTTGATTTAATCTAGTATAATTATGTACAAAGTGAAGAGACCGCTAGGGGAGCTTGACGGCTGAGAGCGTGCACTGTCCACCGACCCTTAGAACCTGATCTGGGTAATGCCAGCGTAGGGAAGCGGAATTAAGGATTACAGTTCCTGATTATCGCCTTCCCGTCTGGCAAGGCGATTTTCTTTTGGCTGGAAAGAAGCTGCTCAAAGAGAACGATGGTGGATAAGTGATATTGCGCTTGCCTTTGTATGGAGGGAGCTTATGACACAGATAGAGATGGCACGGCGGGGAGAGATAACGGCGGCGACGCGAATGGTGGCTGAGGATGAGGGTGTTGCTGTTGAAGTTATCCAACAGGGTATGGCTGAGGGAATGATAGTCATCCCTTGCAATGTCAATCATAAGGGCTTGCTACCGCTGGGTATCGGCAAGGGCTTACGAACAAAGATCAATGCCAATATCGGTACCTCCTCAGATTACCCCGAGATGGAGCCGGAGCTGGAGAAGGTGCGGGCAGCGGCTGAGGCTGGAGCCGATACTGTTATGGATCTGAGCACGGGTGGTGATATTGATGCTACACGGCGCGGTGTGTTGGGCCTTTTTAATAAGCCGGTAGGAACCGTCCCCATCTATCAGGCTGCCATCGAGGCTATCAATGACCAGGGCACGATCGTCGCGATGACAGTTGATGGCCTCTTTGATACCATTGAAAGACAGGCACGCGATGGCGTCGATTTCATAACGGTTCACTGTGGTGTCACCCAAGAGACGATCAGACGGCTTAAGTCCGAGGGGCGTGTGGCCGATATCGTCTCACGCGGTGGTGCTTTTCTGGTGGGATGGATGCTTTACCATGAAAGAGAAAATCCCCTCTTTGAAGAGTATGATCGCTTGTTGGAGATAGCCTATCGCTATGATGTTACCCTTAGCCTGGGGGACGGACTTCGTCCCGGCTGTTTGGCTGATGCTACGGATCGAGCCCAAACCCAGGAGTTAATCATCTTGGGAGAATTAGTTGAGCGAGCCAGAAAGGCGAATGTCCAGGCGATGGTCGAAGGTCCAGGCCATGTGCCACTTGATCAGATTGCGGCAAATGTGCAATTGCAGAAGCGCATCTGTAAGGGCGCACCATTCTACGTTCTTGGCCCTCTAGTAACCGATGTAGCCCCAGGCTACGATCATATTACAGCGGCCATAGGGGGAGCGATCGCCGCGGCCAGTGGGGCTGACTTCTTGTGTTACGTTACGCCGGCGGAACATCTGGGCTTGCCGAATGTCGATGATGTGCGTGAGGGGGTTATTGCGGCCCGCATTGCCGCTCACGCAGCTGATATCGTCAAGGGCGTGAGAGGTGCCAGCGATTGGGATCTCCAGATGTCTCGCGCGCGTAAAGCGCTTGATTGGGAGCGGCAGATAGCCCTGGCTATCGACCCAGTGAGACCCCGTCATCTAAGAGAAATGCATCGGCTGCACGATCAGGAGGTATGTAGTATGTGCGGACAGTTCTGCGCCATGAAGTTGGTCAGTGCTACCCTTGGGGTGGAGAAAATAAGGTGCTAAATGCACCATAAATTAGAAAGGAGATATGAAAAATGCCATTGTTTCATTCGGTTGCGGAAAAGGATGTCACCAGGGCCATCGTAAGTAGCTTTCTCCGTCAATTCGAGCAATACGCTGATAGTGATGTCATCATTGTTGGGGCCGGCCCCAGCGGCTTGGTAGCTGGCAAGGAGCTGGCGGCGCGAAGGCTTAAGGTGTTGATCGTTGAACGAAACAACTACCTAGGGGGCGGCTTCTGGATCGGTGGCTACCTTATGAACAAAGTTACCCTGCGTGCTCCGGCCGAGACCATGCTCGATGAGCTCGGTGTGCCCTATGAAGAGGCCGTCGAAGGTCTGTATGTAGCTGACGGTCCCCATGCCTGCTCGAAGCTCATTGCGGCGGCCTGTGATGCGGGCGTGAAGTTCGCTAATATGACCATCTTCGATGATATTGTTCTGCGGGAGGGGAACCGTGTTGCGGGCGTCGTCGTGAACTGGACACCTATTGCGGCCTTGCCTCGAGAGATCACCTGTGTTGATCCGGTGGCTCTAGAAGCGAAGGTTGTCATTGATGCTACAGGGCATGATGCTTGTGTGGTTCGTCGCCTCGAGGAGCGTGGGCTCACTCGTACCGTTGGTTTTGGGGCTATGTGGGTAGAAATGTCGGAGGATCTGGTCGTCGAGCATACCGGAGAGGTGCATCCTGGGCTTGTGGTGGCTGGAATGGCCGTGTCTACCACGTACGGACTGCCCCGTATGGGCCCGACCTTCGGGGCCATGCTGCTCTCTGGCAAGCGAGCCGCCGAGGTAGTAATGGGTATTCTGGAAGGGATCACAGTCGCTTAAGGGAGGGCTTTGTCCGCCAGGTCGGAGTCCGACCTGGCGGACAAGCATAATACTTGACATAAATAACGTGCTATCTTTGTTCATTTACCTTTACGACGAAGCGGCGACGCCTACCCTAGATCTCGGAGGCATCACTAACTATATCAAGGACAAGCTACCATCGAGCCAAATCGAGGTCAGGGAAAACTTTATTACCTTCCATCTTGCCCGGCT
Organism: Chloroflexota bacterium; assembly: GCA_023475225.1. Classification (NCBI taxonomy): domain Bacteria; kingdom Bacillati; phylum Chloroflexota; species Chloroflexota bacterium. The sequence continues at coordinate 54,444 of JAMCVK010000034.1, read as the reverse complement.
TGAGAGAAGGGGAAGAGAGGAGAAAATGTCTCACCTGGCCGAGGAATTGGCCAGGGCAAAGGTGAGAAAACTTGGTGCTCCTCTAAATGACCTCTTCGTTCCACTGAAGGGTGAGATTGGATACGAACGACGGCGACTGGAGAACCAGAACAAGAGAGTTGCTGGGATCCTCTATGACGGTTTCGTCTTGAGTGGGATACTGCAAGGATTACTCCCTCCAGAAGAATGCGCGCTGAACCAGGTGCATATCGTGTTCACGAATCAGCTATTCGGCACCTGGGACGAGCACGATCGACGCTACCACGCCCGCGTGAGTATATACAATAAGCCCTCGCTTATCTCCACCACCGGTATCGTCGAGGCTCCGGCAAAACCGAGGGAGTACTATCTCCTTAAGCAACAATATACTGCCCTTGGAATGTACGACGCGGCAGAGGTTGGCTTAAAAGGTAATTTCCGGGGTCGTTTCATCGACTATAACGATGAGCGAATGACAAGGGTGATGAAGGGCTATGTGCTGCAAGCCCTGATGCACCAGCTGACGGGTGAACCCTTTTGCACGGATAAGAGCTGTAGGCTATACAACGCCCATTGGCAAGAAGAGGTTATCCGGTCTCAGGTGGAAAATCCATACGATCTTTGCCCAGCCCATGAAAGAATGCTCGAGGCACTGCTAAGTTGATGAGAGGAAGTTTAGAATTACAAGTCATACTAGATAGCAGATTCTCTCGTGGTCGTAGCCTGGTGGAGGTGGCGCGGGAGGCCATCGCTGGCGGTGCTACGGCCATCCAGTTGCGTGGTAAGGAATTTACCACACGGCAATTACTAAAGGTTGGACAGGAAATACGGCAGGTTACCCATCGGGCAGGGATGCTCTTCATCGTAAATGACCGCGCAGACGTAGCCCTGGCCCTGGAGGCCGATGGTGTGCATCTAGGACAGGATGACCTTCCAGCCGGGTTGGCCCGGAAAATCCTGGGCGAAGATCGCCTCATCGGAATATCTGTTGGCTATGTGGCCGAAGCCTTGCAAGCAGAAAGGGAGGGGGCCGATTACGTCAGCGTTGGCTCTATCTTCGCTACGATCAGCAAAGATGACGCCGGCGAGCCAACGGGCCCTGCTTTGATCAAAGAGGTTAAGCGGGCCGTCCGCATACCGGTAGTGGCCATCGGGGGCATCAATGCAAATAATGTCTTAGAAGTGATCATTTCCGGGGCCGATGGGGTAGCAGTCATTTCAGCCGTGGTAAGTGCCTCGGATGTCAGAGAGGCTTCCTACCGATTGCGTCAGGCTATAACCGCAGCGTTGAAACTTCGCTCAGGATAACTGTGGTCATTTTGTAGCTGTCTCAAGAGAAAGACGGGAGGCTAGAGGATGCTGGGGCAGGCTACGTCTGGGCCAGAATTGATCGCTTTAGTTGGGCCGACCGGTGTGGGGAAGAGTGAACTGGCTATATCACTGGCCCCAGGATTAAACGCCGAAATAGTCTCTGCTGACTCACGTCAAATCTACCGCTACATGGATATTGGTACGGCCAAGCCCACCTTAGAAGATCAGGCCCGTGTACCTCACCATCTAATTGACATTGTAGACCCAGATGAGATCTATACCCTAGCAATGTACCAGGAGGAAGCCTTACATTGTATAGATGGGATCATCAAGCATGGGTGTGTTCCTCTGTTGGTTGGCGGCACAGGGCTATACGTCCGGGCAGTGGTCGAGGGTTTGCAGATCCCCCACGTTGCCCCCAACCCCAAGGTGCGTGCCGAGTTGGAAGAGAAGGCCAGAACCTGTGGCCCTGAAGCACTCTATCAAGAGTTATCAAGAGTAGACCCGGCAGCTGCCGCTAAGATAGATCCACAGAACCTGCGACGCATAATTCGCGCCTTGGAGGTGTATCATCTGACCGGACAGCCCATCTCCCATCTTCAACGAGCTGATGGATCACGCTACCGCGTACTGATGATTGGTCTGACCATGCCGCGGGAGGAACTATACCATCGTATAGATGCGAGGGTCGACCGAATGATTGCCCGAGGGCTAGTCGAGGAGGTTAAGCGTCTCGTAGCAATGAGTTATGGCTATGAGCTGCCGGCGATGAGTGGTCTGGGCTACAAGCAGATTGGCTCATACCTGCGGGGTGAGATCGGCCTGGATGAGGCCATCAAAATGATTAAGTACCAGACACATCGCCTTGCTCGCCAACAGTATATGTGGTTTCGCCTAAGTGACCCTAAGATTCGCTGGCTTGAGCAAGGACCCGAGGCGGCTTCCGCAGCTTACCGCCTTACCCGTGCCTTTCTGAGCGGTACGGGGTCTATTTGACTAGCCTTACAGAACGGACTATGATTATTTTGAAAGGGAATCATCTGGCGATTTGTTAGCTATTGGGAGGAGTAGATAATCTATTAGCCGGAATCAAGACCTATCATCGACTAACCGACCGATTGAGAGGGCCTTTCTGGTCGGTGTGGAGCTGGCTGAAGAACAAGGGCAGTGGTCAACAACCGATTCAATAGAGGAATTGAGGGAGTTGGCCATCACGGCTGGTGCCGAAGTAGTCGGCAGCACCATACAGAGGTTACGAGCTCCCAACCCGACTTACTATATAGGCAAGGGCAAGGTAGAAGAGCTACGTATTCTGAAGAATCGTCTGCAATACGATTTCCTTATTTTTGATGGTGAGCTCTCCCCGTCGCAGCAGAGAAACCTGGAAGAGACGCTCGGTCTCAAGGTTATAGACCACACTGGCCTCATTCTCGACATTTTTGCCCACCGTGCCCGCACCCATGAAGGGCGTTTGCAAGTAGAGCTGGCGCAATATCAATACCTCTTGCCCCGCCTAACTGGAAGGTGGACCCATCTATCCAGACAGATGGGTGGCATTGGGGCACGGGGGGGTCCGGGCGAGACACAGTTGGAGGTCGATCGTCGTCGGGTTAGGGAGCGTATCCGTGACTTGAGACGGGAGATTGAGGATGTACGGAAGCACCGGGCTCTGTATCGTCAGCGGAGGTCGCAAGAAGGGTTACCGGTAGTATCTTTGGTGGGGTATACAAATGCTGGCAAGTCAACTTTGCTCAATGCACTTACCGATGCTGGGGTGTTCGTTGAGGATCGGTTATTTGCTACCCTTGACCCAACGACGCGGCGCATTCGCTTGCCAAGTGGACGCGAGGTATTGTTGACTGATACGGTAGGTTTCATCCAAAAGCTGCCGCCAACAGTGGTGGCTGCTTTTAGAGCCACACTGGAGGAGCTCCATAGCGCTGATGCCTTGATTCACATTGTTGACATAATGCAATCAAGGGCCCTGGCTCAAAAGGAGACGGTTAAAGCGCTGCTGTCTGAGCTTGACTTGGCTGATAAGCCAAGCATTCTGGTTCTGAACAAGATCGACAAGCTGCTGGCGGATAATAGCTCAGGGAAAGAATCTATATCCCTGGCGCGGCGTCTAGCCTCCCCTCTAGCCAGTCGGCTTGAGATGGGGGAACGTAACGTCGTGCTTCTCTCGTCCCTTCGAGGATGGGGCATACTTGAGCTGCTAGCGAGGGTGGAGATGCTCCTGATGCAAGCCTCGCTGAAGGTGACGATAATGTTGCCCTATGATGCTCAGAACCTTGTTTCCTTGTTTCATCAAAAGGGGAGTGTAACAGAAGAAGAATACACTCCGAAAGGCACCCGTCTGAGCGGTCTTCTACCCTCACGATTATTGCCTCTCTTTAAACCGTATATCGTTCGCTAGCGACATTTGAGGATGGCCACTTTTCTGTCTTAAGATCTTAGCCCCTCCCCTTTTCGATCTCGGCAGCCAGTTCGGTTGCTGAGATACTATAACGGTCGAAGGCTTGTCTGAGATGGGATATCTCGTAGTGAGCGTAGATCTTCTTGGTGGTCTCTGGTGAGGCGTGGCCAAGGATATCTTGAACCTCGGAGAGTTTGGCTCCCTTGTTTAACATAACACTAGCCTTAGTATGGCGAAAATCGTGGGTGCTGACATTAACGCCTGCAAGATGGGCGTAGCGTTTGACTGTCTGCCAGATAGATTGAGGCGAGAGTCGAAAGTTGGTGCCATTCTTCTTCGGTTTCCCACGGCCCTTATCGTGGCGAATGAAAAGAGGAGAGTAACGGTCATTACGAGCGGCGAGATAGGTCCGTATAACTTCTAGGGTTGGGTTATCGAAGAAGACGACACGTTCCTTGTGTCCCTTACCTGTAATTATGGCCTGCGTTGACCGTCCATCATCTAAGTCTTCACGATTTAGCGAAGAGACTTCACCACGGCGCATCCCCGTAGAATAGAGGGTATTAACGATGGCCTTGTCACGCAAAATTTCGAGGCGCTTGGGCGGCTTGCCGGGAACGGGCAAATTGTTGACATAAACTACGAGAAGTGGAAGCCCCTTGTCCACCCGAGGGGTCTTATAACCAGATTTACCCATTACTTCTCGTAGGTTATCTCTCATCTGTTCAAAGGAGAGTCCAGCGGGCAAGAGGTTGCGACGAGACAGGAAGCGAACGAAGGCCCGCACACCGGCCACATAGGTGGCCACAGTGAAACGTTGATCTCGGCCATAAGTTTTTATTAACCAGAGGTAGAAATCTTCGAGGAGATCAGCTGGCAGTTCGGCGGTGTGCAAATTATCGGGTGTTTGCTGATTCAAATACTCCTGAAGGCGGTTGAGGGCGGTGGTATAGGTTTGGATGGTCTTCTGAGATTTGCCAGCGATGGATTGCCTGAATAACTGGATAGCCTCGGTGATAGTGGGGTAGGCTGGGGACTCGGTAGTCATCGAAGAATCCTCCTATCTATGATAGATATAATTATCATTATATTTAGCATCAGTATACCATATCCCGAGAGGCAAGGCAACCTTGCAGGTGCTGGTTGCAGGATGGTACAATGACAGCTGTGAGAGACGCTGACATCGGGAATGATCAACGCTCAAAGTCAGATGTTAAGGATAAGATATGCCTAAGATAGCAAAATTGGCCTTGATCGTGGTGCTGGCATTGGCCGTAGTGGCCGGTGCCTTCTTTGCTGGTTACACCTACGGGCAATACGGGGTGGCGGCCACCAGACCTAGCGAGGCAATCATAGGCCTTACTGGTCGCGAGCCAGAAGGTTTTAAGGTGTTCTGGGAGGTCTGGCAACTGGTCGAAAAGGACTTCTACAATCGATCAGCTCTTGATCCCAAGAAGATAACCTATGGATCGATTCGAGGCATGCTGGAGGCCCTGGATGATCCTTACACTATCTTCGCTAGCCCAGAACACACCCGTATGGTGGAGGAGGATATGCGGGGGACTTTTGAGGGAATCGGTGTGACCATCGAATTGAAGGATAAGAAGGTCACTATCGTTGCCCCACTGGAGAATTCCCCCGCTGAAAGGGCTGGCCTCCGCCCTGGGGACGTAATTATCAGGGTCGATGGCAAAGATGTGAGCAGAATGTCCATTCTTGAGATTGTACGCCTGATCCGAGGCCCAAAAGGGACGAAGGTGCATCTCGCCATCATGCGGGAGGGCGAGCCAGAGCCCATCGAAATGGACCTCCTCCGGGATGAAATCAAGATAGCGGGCGTCAAATACCGGCTGGAGGAGCCCCATATTGCTTATGTAAAGCTGATTAGCTTCGCTGCCCCGGTAAGTATGGACCTAAGCCGGGCTCTTGATAATCTCACTGAAAGCCAGCCAAAGGCTCTCATCCTCGATTTGCGGAATAATGCCGGGGGATTACTGCCCACGGCCGTCGAGGTCGCCAGTCAATTTATGCCCCAAGGGATAGTGCTCTACCAGCAGGATAAAAGCGGTAAGAAAGAGCCTCTTCATGTCGGGAAATATGGAAAGGTAACGGATTTACCTATGGTCGTGCTTGTCAATAAGGGCTCGGCTAGTGCTTCAGAGATCGTGGCTGGGGCCCTTCAGGACAGTGGTCGAGCGATTCTTATAGGCGAGAATACCTTTGGCAAAGATACGGTCCAGAGCATCTATGGGCTAAGCGACACTTCTAGTGTGCGCATCACTACAGCCCGTTGGTGGACACCCAAGGAGCAAAATATCCATCAGAAGGGATTGACCCCTGATATTACGGTGAAGATGACTGAGGATGATATCAAGATGGGACGTGATCCTCAACTGCAAAGAGCAATCAGTTATCTGAAACAAAGGGTGGAGAGCGGGAATTGATGCCGTACGTCAACGATGGTTGGTGTTTTGCCTGTGGTCCCCATAACCCAATCGGTTTACATCTCAACTTCCAACCGGTCAGCGATGGTGTGGCCACAATCTTCACTCCTCAACGCCAGCATCAGGGTTACCAGGGTATCATGCATGGTGGACTGGTGGCCACCCTCCTCGATGAGGCAGTGACCTACGCTATCGCCCATAAGTTTGGCATGGCTGTAACCGGCGAATTGACCACTCGTCTCCACCGCCCCGTACCGGTCGCCCTCTGTTGATTGAGGGACGAGTGCTAGGTAGGCGCAATCGGATGGTGGAAGGCGAAGCGACGATCAAGGATGAGCATGGCGCTATCGTTGCTCAGGCAAAGGCCAGGTTTATGTTGGCGCCCCGGCGCGACGATGATGATGAATTCAACTTAATTTTGTGCTATAATTATGGTAGTAAGTAATGAGCGCGTAGTGGCCACCAACCGGCGGGCTTACCACGATTACTTTATCGAGGAGACCTACGAAGCGGGGCTGGTGCTTAGCGGCAGTGAGGTGAAATCTGTACGGGCCGCTAAGGTAAGCCTGCAAGATGGGTATGTCCGAATAGAGAACGGCGAGGCGTGGCTCGTTAACGTCCATATCGGGACGTATGCCTCGGCTAGCCATGAAAATCAGGAGCCCAAGCGTCAACGGAAGCTGCTCTTGAACCGTCAGGAGCTCAATTACCTGGCTCGCCGGATTCAAGAGAGAGGCCTGACGCTAATCCCTTTGCGTGTTTATCTCAAAGGGAACCTGATAAAGATCGAGTTAGGTGTAGGTCGAGGCAAGAAGCAATATGATAAGCGGGAGGCGATAGCTGAAAGGGAAGCGCGACGCCAGATGCAAAGGGCGCTGCGGCGAGAGCCTAGCTCTCGATGACTTAGGGGGATGCCAGGCTTCGACAGGGAAGGAAGGCTAGGAGTTGCAAGCCGAGGTGCCACTAGCTCTCTCGTTAAACAAGTGGCAAGCCAGTAACTGGCAACATTTCTTACGCTCTAGCCGCTTAAGTAAGCAGCTACGTCCAATCTAGCCTCGCTCTGATGGGCGGGATTGGACGCCGTAATGTCAGAGTGCAGCGATCCGGACGTCGATAGGGGTCACTTAAGAATTATCGACTGGTGGGCATCAGCTCGGTCGGCAGTGCTGGTGCACATGAGAATCAAAACGCCGAATAAGCTTGTAGTAGATTCCTAGTTGAATTCTCTGGACGGGGGTTCGATTCCCCCCATCTCCACCATCAAGATAAGATAAAAGGTGGACAGGGAGTCGCAAACATGCCCTTGTTTGGGAAATCAAAAGAACAGAAAGCAGCGGAGGCAGGATCAGCGCTGTTGATCAAGGTCCCAGCATCGGCGGTGGTTTTAGTCAATCTTTTATCAGAAAGTCTTGGTATCAGTGACTCCAGGACAAAGTGGAAAGTCCACACTGAGGTGTTGGGTTTGCTATGCCACCTCGTCAGCCGTTGGGCATTTGAGATAGGCGGACCAGGTTTCAGGGCTCAGCTGCAGGATCGTGTCACTCTCTATACAATAGATACCACAGTGGACGCGTTATGGGATGCGTCCCAGGCTGACCAACAGTTCGACGTTGAAGGATGGAAACAACGGATGAAGGAAGAACTGCTGCACAATCTTAATGCGGCGGAGTTGGAGTACGCAGAGTGCAAGCAGCTTATAGGCTCGAAAGGACAATCTTGGCCGTATAGAGATGACAACGCCATTGGGAGATTTGTAGGAAACATCACCCGACTATCTGGCGACGATGACGATCTGGTCAGGAGGCTAACCGTGGCGTTGATGATCACACGATTCGTGCTAGACAGGTCCTGGATTCGCCCTGACATTGAAGACGTTTGGCGCAACGCACGATAGAGCGATCCTTGACAGAAGGCGTATCGTCAAAGCACAGATCTCGTGCTTCTTCGTGGAATTGTCAGATCATCGGGGGCCTTCTTTTCCGATTGCTAGCCTACATGCATCTCAGCTTAGGAGGCTGCCATGTTCCGACGAACAGTAGACCCTGATGAACGAGAGAAGGTCCTTGCGTTGCTGAATCGTTGGTATCGCGCCATAGCAAGGATTGACAAAGTGACGGATGCAATGAGGCTCACCATAGCTGTACAACCCTTGGGTATGCAATCGGAGGAATTTGAAAAGGCCCGATTGGCAGCTCTAGCAGTGTTCGACGAGGTGCAGCGCGAGACTAGTGACTCTCGATTCTGGCCTATCCTAAGGGACAACCACGGGGCCATGGTTATGCTGGAATTCCAAAAGAAACTAGAGGAAGCTCTTCGACATCAACTTAATCAATTGCGTCTTCTGGGTGCAGCGGCACAAGCATTCCGAAGTAGAAGAGATCGCGAAGCGCCCTCCGCTGATGAAATGATGTCATCCAGTAAGGCATTTGCCCGTGTGCTAGACGATATGGGAGCCATTGGCTGGAGACTGGTTAGGCACTACCGAATCTCTGCTCAGGAGTACCAGGCTGAACTCCAAAAGTAGAGCGGGTACCAATAGCGAGAGCTGTCAGCGCCATGACAGCTATTTCAATCGCATTCTGGATGGTGGTCAGTACAGCCGCACAAGCAACCCCATGGCGGCTTCATAGAACGGCTAGGTTCTGGTTGATTTACCAAGCACTTTAGGGACTCCTGGTGGGAAGAGAGGCTAGGAGTTGCTGTAGCTTAGGCACCAGGTCAGGCCGCAGAAGGTTCGAGTAGTGTCCAGGAAACCCCACCAGCTTGCAAGCATTTGTGAAACCATACGAGCACCGTGCAATGACTCCTAAGGAGATCGCGACATTCATAGCGAGCCTACCGTCTCTGTCTCGGTTTTGGACAGCTAGCTATATTGCCAAAGATGCGAAACGGGGCTTCCAGCAGCCCTGACTCAACAACTTAACGAGAGCAGACTCTGAAGAGGATACCAAAGCGAAACTGGGGAAACTCGACAGGTACTTAGACACTATATCCCTCCTGCCTGGGTTTAGCAAGCTGGGCCCCGGCGTTCGTTCCAAGAATTTGGAGCAGTTCTACAGCACGGTGGTTGAGATCAAGACCCTTGCCTGGATCGCGGGGTTAGAATTGCTAAAAGAGATCCGACCTCAATTACCAGTTGGCACAGAAGAGTCGGATTTCAGCATAGACTTGGAAGGCCAAGAAATCTATGGCGAGGTGTGGCTGCCTCGGGTGCTGCCTAATGAATGGTTGGTGAAGAGCCCAGACGTGAGCATAGCACTCGCGGATCAGAGGAGAGAGGAACCCAAACGCCTCCGTGCGCTTAGGGGCAAGGGTAATAGCCAGTTACCTCCCGAGGTCACAGGCATTTGGGTAGCTCATGTCTATCACGTTCCTTTGCTACAGTCTTGGATCAAATTCTTTGCCCAGGATATGGCAAGCCGCTCCAATGTCCTGGGTGTCGCGCTCTGGGTTCGGCCAGGGTCCAATAGGCTGTCTCCTCTGTGTGTCCGCTGTCGAGGCTTAGCAGGCGAAGGCCATGAGATTTACTGGTTGGACAACGGGAGTTGCAAGCATGTGTATCTTCAGCGAAATTTGCTGTGCTCGTTCCTAGACTAGTTGGCGAGGCTAAACGATAGGCAGAAAGTTCTTAATATCGTCCACGCATCTCCACCAATAATAAACCTCTGCCCAGCGCAGAGGTTTATTACTACTTACCTGATGGATTTATCTTCACCGAGCCACTGGCCTCATGAGGGCATATGCCCTTTATGTTGAGTTCCAGGGCCGTTAATCCATTTCTCTCGTTACCCTGTAGGCTGTAGACAATATCGATTATGCCTGGCAGGCGGTCGGCCAACTCACCCATCCCGAAGCTGACCCCATTCCAGTAACGATAGCCATCGTGGAGCTTCAACTTTAGATGTCCGGGATATTCCGGTCTTAGTACCCGACTTTCTACGACTCTTACCCCCCTGGTCAAGAAACAGGGTGCTGGATTGCCGTAGCCAAAGGGAGACATCTTGCTTATTTCTTTATATAGGTTCCAGGTCAATTCCGGCAGGGCCACCTCGCAATCAATCGTTATTCTTGGCTGCAAATCTACTTCCTTAAGTTTATCTTCGGCTATTTGGTAGAGTCGTTCCTTAAACGCCTCAAAGTTCACGTTGGAGATCGTAAATCCGGCGGCTTGGGCGTGTCCCCCGTAGCGGGACAAGAGGTCTTGGCAAGCATCGAGAGCCTCGGTGATGTTGAATTCAGCGATACTACGGGCTGATCCTTTGCTATGCTCGTTCCCTATCTCTACGACTAGTGCTGGGCGATAGAATTCTTCCATCAATTTTCCAGCGACTAAACCGACAATGCCAGCTGGATATTCGGTGCCAGAGATGATCAGAAGGTTCGTGGGTTGTCCTTGGGTGATGATCTCTTCCCTGGCCCGATTTAGGGACTCCTCCATCAGGCGCTGTCTCTCCTGGTTCGCCCTCTCAAGATATATAGCCAACTGCTCGGCCTGACTCTTAGAGCGAGTCACCAGTAGCTGGTAGCTGATAGTGGCATCGTGCAACCGACCAGCTGAGTTCAAACGTGGTCCAAGTATATAACTGATCGTCGAAGAGGTGACCCTCCCTGGCGAAATTCCGGCCTGATTCAACATCGCTGCAACGCCCGGCCGTTTGGCTTCATTTATCTTCGCTAACCCTTGTCGCACAAGGGTGTGATTCTCCCCTAACAAAGGAGCGAGATCGGTTACGGTACCTAGGGCCACCAGGTCCAGTAGATCTTGCTCTACTTCAGCCGAAGACCGACCATCGCCAGAGGGTGCCTGTTGAAACAGCGCCTGAGCTAGTTTGAAGGCCACGCCGACGGCCGCCAGCTGCTTAAAAGGATAAGGGCAGGTCGATCGCCTTGGATTCACGATGGCCGCTGCCTTAGGAAGTGAACCAAGGACTTCATGATGGTCGGTAATGATTATGTCAAGACCCAGAGTCGCGGCGTACTCGATCTCCCCAGCATTGCCGATCCCGCAATCAGTAGTAATGATTAGTTGTACCCCTTGTTCAGCCAGCCCCTGTATAGCCGCACAGTTTAAGCCATAACCCTCCGTCATCCTGTTGGGAATGTATGGTATGATCCTCATTCCGACGGCCGTGAGTACCTCAGTGAGTAAGGCAGCAGCAGTTACGCCATCAGCATCGAAGTCACCATAGATGGCCACAACCTCATTTCGTTGTCTAGCTATAAGGATACGGTCTATGGCTTCGCTCATCCCAGCTATCAAAGAAGGGTCATCCGGATGACTATGTCTACCGTTGAGGAATAGGGCTGCTTCGGATGGATCGCGTAGCCCACGATTATATAGAAGCTGGACGATGATAGGGGAGAGCTGGGACAAGGCGCACCTGTACGCAGAAGGTGCCGAGGGAGCCAAATCCCATCTCTTGGCAGAGTGTTTCAACCTCCGACTCCAGGCAAAGTATTTTTCGCTGCGGAAATCTAGGCGCATTGTAGCATACTCCAGGGAGTAAAGGAAACTTGACTATTCTTGAGAGAAGCTTTGCGGTACAATAAGAGTCGGACAAAGATGACTTTTCCTGTCTATGGCTACCGGAGATAGATAGATGGTTATGGAACAGAATCCTTGGCTAAAGGCTCTAATCATTCTCCTTGTTATCTCTGCAGCAATATTCCTGGCTAGCCAATTCTGGGCCCTTGTTATGTGGATCGCAGACATCATTATGCTTTTCTTCCTCGCCTGGTTGCTGTCTTTTGTCTTAAAGCCTCTGGTGAGCTTTCCTTGCCGATACTTGAGGCTATCACGGGCGGTGGCCGTTATTATCGTCTACGTTGGGCTCATCCTGACTTTGGTATCGGTTATGATTCTCATCGTACCGGTTATCGCCCTGCAGTTGACCCAACTTGGCACGAATCTACCAGACTACGCTGAACGCCTGACGAAGTGGATCATTCCCCTCCAGTCCGAATTGCACAGGTATAATATAGACCTTGACCTAGCTAAAATCTGGCCTACGCAAGATCTGATGAACCGTGTCGAGCGACTAGGTACAGCGCTGGTGCAGAATGCCCTCACCCTAATCACTGGATTGGCCTCACTTATCTTGGGGATGATCATCGTTTTAGTCTTGTCCTTTTACATCACACTCGATGGCGACGCGATCGCTGAGCAAGTTCTCGACCTGGTGCCAGAGCGGTATCAGGATGAGGTTCACTTCCTATCCACCAGCATCGATCGCACCTTTGGGGGCTTTATCCGTGGCCAGATGATTCAATCGGTGATTTATGGGCTAGGAACGGCGCTGATTATGTGGCTGGCCGGCCTTGGCTATGTTCTAGTCGCCAGTATCTTTGCCGCCATCGTGATGATCATTCCTTTTTTGGGGCCGATCCTGGCGATCATCCCCCCGCTCCTCATCGCTCTATTTCAACTTTCCTTAGCTAAAGTTCTTTTAGTATTCGTGGGATTATTTGTTCTGCAACAAATCGTCTTCAACATCATTGCCCCCAAGGTGATGAGCGAGAGCGTGGGGATGCATCCTTTGCTAGTTTTTTTGGCCATCCTTCTTGGAGTGCGGGTGGCCGGTTTAGCTGGGGCGATCTTCGGCATTCCAGTAGTGGCTGTAATCTATGCGATGTTTCACCTCTTCTGGGAGCGGTCGCCATCTATTCAGGCCCGACGGGCCAGACGCTCAGAAGCGATCGCCGATAGGGCTAAATCTGCTCCAGGGAAGCCTCCACTGAAAGGCGAATTTTGGCTTGATAGCCTCAAAGAGAGAATAAGCAGGGCGGTGGACAAGGGTTCGCAACGGCCAATTAAGTAGCCTTGGTCTTGTTACTGGTCGAAGTGAGTGGATTGCCCTCGAATGGGAAGAATCTCCCAGGAATTGCCAGCGCACTTACCGGCCAGAGGGTGATCGCTTATGGTAGGGCCATAGAGCACGGATACGAGCCAGAATCATCTTCTCTCTTATCTCATGCCAGGCGGAGGACAGCCGCCCTTCATCGGCTGGACTTGGCTGGTGTCGTCCAAAGCGTAGTCGCACATAAGTCTCGGCAATGAATCTGAGCTGCTTGCCCACGGCAGGAGCAAAACTAGCGAGGTATTGTGTATACTCGAGGGGAGTATACGATGGAGGCGATTTGACCCGCAGCCAGTCAGACAATTGGCAGACCCTGGCGTAAGCAGCCTCCACGGTTGAGAGGTGATTAAGGTTACGCCGCCAGAGGTAGAATAAGACAAGGATGGCCACGCCGATAGCAGAGGAAAACACTGTAAGGATGGTGCTAACCTTCAGTAACCTCTTACTCAGGTCGCTGGTATCAGAGAGGCTTTTACCCCCAAAAGTGCCCACTCCACCAAACTCGTCGAGAAGGAACTCTTCCTCAAACATTCCTTCGTCTATGGCCCCCATAGATTCAAGGGGCTCTTCAGACCGAGCGATGGCCGGCCGATAGGGCGTCGGCTCAAATTCTATCCAACCATACTTGGGAAAGAAAACCTCCACGCGGGAGTGAGCAGCCGAATCAGTCACCACATAAACGCCACGCTCGGCGTCGTAATTGCCTGAGATATAGCCAGAGACGACCCTGGCCGGGATGCCTATGGAGCGGAGCATAACGGCCATGGCGGAAGCAAAGTAGTCGCAGTAACCCCTCTCTGAATCGAAAAGAAAGAAGTCTACGCTGTCCCTGCGGGGAGGAGGCAGTGGCACACTCTCGCTATAAGTGAACTTACGCAGGTATTGCTCGATCGCTGCTGCCTTATCATAGGCATTGCCGTAATTTCTGGTCAGATCCTGGCTCAGTCTCTTGACTCGATTAGGCAAGGCAGATGGTAACTGTAAGTAGCGCCTTGACCATTCCGGATAATCATCTCCTGCTTGACGCAGTGAATTCACATCAGCCATGGACACGGAGGAAACGACGGTATACTCCTGGCCCCGACTAAGTACTAGTGCTGAATGGAGAGCAAGAGACTCAACGGGTTTCTCTGCTGATTCCCCTTGCGTCCGGCTCACTTCAGCCAGAACAGGAATGCTGATACGCTTCACCTGACCGGCGGCGAAGATCAGGTCAGCGCGGGGTTCGAGGACCTTCGCCGTCTGGGTGATCTCCCGGCGCAGCTCATAGGTCATTCCTGCAGCTAGGCGCTGATCACCAGAGGTCAGGAAAGAGGACGTAGTATCAGCGGCCAACCAGCCCTGCCCTGTATATACCTCATAGGTCATGCCGCGCCAGAAATGTGGCTCAGGCGAGGAAACGTTCATTATTACCTCGTTGCCTAAACTAACAAAACTCTTCAAAGGCAGTGTTCGCCCAAATCCGCTAATCATCTGTTGCTGTCTGGATTTTAGTCCCCCAAAAAGGCGGTTAAATTCGGCCTGGGCATCAATCCAAGGACGGCTTATCTCTGTCCATCTCTCGGCGATCTGTTGGCTAGTGATAGCCGTGGGTAACAACCAGGCGATGGGGACCAGTATGCAGGATACGACCAGGCTTGTTCTAAACAAATGCCAACACAAGCCGGGATGATATTTGACGCCGCTGGACTTCCAGACCTGCTCTTGGTGAAAAGTATTAAGGCGTACCAACAGTAGGATGGCGCTGAAAAGATAGAGGAAAAAGTATCTAGTCAGATCGGGCGCATAGGAGAGGTTGACCACCAGGCCGCTCCCGCTGGCTACCATCGCCAACCAGGGGCCGTGAGATCGAAAAACAGACCAAGCACTCAGGTAGCCGATGATCCAGACGATGCTGGCCAGCAGGAGGAGGAAGAGCAGGTTGTCAGTACCGATACCGCCAGCCCGAGTAGTCTCCGCCCACGTGCTTAGCCTGTTCCACAGCTCAGCTAGTCCCTTCGAAGTCACTCCTTGAGGTAGAGTTGTAAGAATAGTGTAGACGATAGCCGCTGGACCGAAGACGAAGGCCCAGGCGTGAAGCGACCATGAGGGAAGGCGTGTCTTGGCAAATACCAGACCACAAAATAGGGCTAGTAGTCCAATCCAGGTCAGTTTATCCAGGTGATCGACCCAACTGGCAGCTTGAACCGACCAGATGGCGCTGAGAACGACCAGGCATAGGATAATGAAGGTGAACCAACCCTCCTGGGGGCTCAGGTGGGAGACGACCAAAGCGAATCTATGCCGGAGCGGTATTATGCCCATAGCCCCCTTCCCTTCCATAGAAACGGACGAGGGTACGACTATATCCAGTGAGAGCCTTGTCTAAAGCGTCACCTTTCTTGATCAGGAAGGTGGGAATCTCGGCTGCGGCCAGGGCACCAATGGTAAGAAGAGCGCTTTCCTTGCTCCCAAAAGTGCTTGGTTCCAGCAGGATAGCCACGGCCTTGACGCCCTGTCTGGCTACCTCTCTGAGGGTGTTTGGCCAAGCCTCGTTTAAAGAGGGTGTAATAGTGATCAATGTTGACCGTCGTCCAAACCGCTTAGACTCAGTGGCGATGACCTGAGAGATGGGAATCCAACCGATACCCTTAATGACGGCCAGTTCTTCCAGTATTTTCAACAGTTGACGAGAGCCACGATCAGCAGGAATGATTCGATGCTGATCAGCGTAGGAGACGAAACCAACCGAGCGATGGGATAATAGAAAGTGGTTTGCGATTGAGGCCGCTGCTGTGACCCCTACCTCTTCTGTGCTCTCCATACCACTTCCCACCTGTACCCTAGCTTGCATGTCTAGGATTATCCAGATATCGGAGTAAGGGTCGAAGTCAAATTCCTTCGTCATCAGACGGCCCATTCGGGCCGTTGAAGGCCAGTGAATGCGATTGAAGCTATCCTCTGGTCTATATTCACGAATGCTTGAGGCGTTGGGGGTCACTTCGTAGCTGTGCTCACGTACGGTTATTCCTCCCATCAACTCCCCACCGGGGATGCTGAAGTGAGGCAAATCGACTATGCCCGGATAGACAATGAACATCCGTTGTTCGTTGATGAGACGGACTTTCTTGAAGAGTCCGAAGGGGTCGCCGCCAACAATGCTCAAGGGGCCGAGCGTGTATTTTCCACGCTGCGTACAAGTGGTTCGCACCGTCCATGCCTTCCTTGTCTTGGGCGGTAAGTTGAATACCCGACTCACCTGATGTTGAGGCAGGGTGGAGTGGTCTTTTATCTCTACCCAGAGTTTGGGAAGGATGGCCATATTTTCAAGGCTAAAGCGCTCTTCCATCTCCTGACCCACCTGGGCCCGCGTTGTTGGCGTCCATCGCTCGATCCCTAGCCATAAGGTATTGAACCAGCTCCAGGCAAAGGTAAGGGCGAGGATAGCTAAGACAGCGTAACCAAGATGATAGAGGAGCTCAAAGTTGCTCCCGATCCCGATGACTAAGACGACGATCGCAGCCGTAAAGGCCTTAAACGCGTTCAGTTTAGCACCTCGCTATTCAGGAACGGATGCGGGCCCCAGGCACAGGAATCATATCCAGAATCTCATGGATGATGGACTTTGAATCTACACTCTTTATCCTGGCTGAGGGGCTGACGATCAAGCGATGCGCCAGGGTCGGCTCAGCTAACATCTTGATATCATCCGGAATAACGTAGTCACGCCCGCGTATGGTGGCCAGCGCCTGCCCAGTGCGGAACAGGGCTAACGAACCGCGGGGACTGGCTCCAAGGTATACCTCTGGATGGTGCCTGGTCGCCGAAACGATGGAAACGATATATTCGCGAACCAGGGGATCAACATAGATGGTGCGACGAATGACTTCTTGAATACTCAGCAGATCAGAGATCTCGATAACCTGCCCTATCTTTTCCAAGGGATGGATAACCTTCTGTCGATCTAAAATGGCGATCTCATCTTGTTTAGAAGGATATCCCAAGGTGATACGCATCAAGAAGCGATCGAGCTGCGCCTCCGGTAGAGGAAATGTGCCTTCATACTCGATCGGGTTCTGCGTTGCCAGGACGAGAAAAGGTAAGGGCATAGCCCGGGTGACTCCATCTGCCGTTATTTGATGTTCCTCCATGCATTCGAGAAGGGCGGATTGTGTCTTAGGTGTGGCCCGATTGATTTCGTCAGCCAACACAATTTGGGCTATCACTGGGCCGGGTCGGAATTCAAAATCAGAGGTCTTTTGGTTGAAGACCGATACGCCGGTGACATCGCTGGGGAGCAGGTCTGGCGTAAATTGGATCCGTCGGAAGGTACAACCGATGGACTTAGCGATAGCCTTGGCCAAGACAGTCTTACCCACGCCTGGAACATCTTCGATCAATACATGTCCCTGGCAGATCAAAGCAATGAGCGTCAGTTCTATCTCCTGGTGCTTCCCTACGATCACCTTTTCGACATTACTAATCACTTTCTCAGCGACGTTTTGTACCTCTTGCATCGGCGGTAACTCCTCAAAAAAGATCGTATTCACTATCATATGCCCTGCAGGAAAGCTAACGTCCGTGGCATTTCTTGTATTTCTTGCCACTGCCGCATGGACAGGGATCGTTGCGTCCAATCTTATGCCCGGCCCTGACCGGCTCACGTTGACTACTTATTTCCTCTCGATTGCTTCGCATCGATGGCCGTGGGGCTTCTTTTTGCAAGGTAACGTGATAAATGGTATGAACTATATCCCGTTGGATATTGGCCAGCAGATCCTGGAACATCCGGTGAGCTTCAGCCTTATATTCAACGAGAGGGTCTCGTTGTCCATAAGCACGCAGACCTATGCCCTCTCGCAAGTCTTCGATAGCTGTGAGATGCTGTACCCAGAGGTGATCAATGACGTGCAACACGACGAGACGTTCCAGTTGACGCGCCGTCTCACTGCCAATTTGTTGTTCTTTCTTATCATAGGCTTGAATAGCCATTTCTTGTAAAATCTGCTCTACCCTATCCGGGCTGAGCGATTCTAGGTGGGTAGGGTCAAAGGAAGCTGGCAAGGGGAAGATACTTCCCACAGCAGTTACAAGGGCTTGGACATCCTGTTCATCAGGATGGGTATTTCTAACATAAGTGTCCGCCAGTTGCTCAATCTCGGCGGCGATCATCCGTTGTACGAGCGGCTTGGAGTCAGACTGACTGAGGATCTTGCGCCGGTCACCGTAGATGACCTCACGCTGTTTGTTCATTACGTCGTCGTATTCAACCACGTGTTTTCGAATATCAAAGTTGTACCCCTCCACCTTGGTCTGCGCGTTTTCGATTGCTTTCGAGACCAAATGATGTTCGATTGGCACGTCATCCTGCAAGCCAAAACGATCCATGAGTCCAGCAATGTTACTTCCTCCAAAGCGTCGCATCAGCTCGTCCTCCAACGACACATAGAACCGTGAGGAACCAGGGTCGCCTTGTCGTCCAGAACGGCCACGAAGCTGATTATCGATACGCCGTGCTTCGTGCCGCTCAGTTCCAATGATATGTAGCCCGCTAAGCTGAAGCACTTTTTCTCGATCAAGGGCGCAGATTCGCTCTGCCTCCTCCTGCGCCGCGGCCATCTCTTCAGGAGAGGCGGTATGAATATCGCGTCCCTGTCGTCGCAGGATATCAGCCGCGATGCCAGCCGGATTACCGCCCAAAAGGATATCTACGCCTCGCCCGGCCATGTTGGTGGCGATGGTCACTGTTTTAGAGTGGCCAGCTTGGGCGATGATGGCAGCTTCTTTCTCATGATGCTTGGCATTTAACACTTGATGAGGGATGCCTTTGTGGCTGAGTAATTGACTCAGGTACTCTGATTTCTCTATGGAAACAGTACCGACGAGAACAGGGCGGCTGAGATTGTAAAGTTCTTCGATCTCATTTACGACAGCATGGAATTTCGCCTCCTCACTTTTATATACTTGATCCGGATTATCCACCCGAATCATGGGCTTATTTGTAGGAACAACAATCACCTCCAGTCCATATATCTTATGAAATTCCTCCTGCTCGGTGGCTGCGGTGCCGGTCATACCGGCCAGCTTCTCGTACACTCGGAAATAATTCTGGAAAGTGATCGTAGCGAACGTTTGACTTTCACGTTGGATACGCACGTTCTCCTTCGCTTCGATAGCCTGATGCAGCCCCTCGCTGAAGCGGCGACCAAACATCAATCGTCCGGTGAACTCATCTACAATTACTACCTCTGCGTCACGGTCATGGTGATCAATGACACGTCCATCTTTCACTAGCACATAGTCGCGATCACGCTTAAAGATGAACTGAGCTTTAAGGGCTTGTTCCAGATAGTGTGTGAGCTCATAATTTTGAGGGTCGTAAAGGTTCTTGAGGCCGAGCCATCGTTCTACCTTGGCGATTCCCTCCTCTGTAAGCATTACAACCTTGATCTTCTCATCGATGGTGAGGTCTATCTCCCGTTGTAAGCGAGGCACGAGGCGGGCAAAAAGGTAATACTTATCGGTTGATTCCTCAGCCTGACCGGAAATGATTAAGGGTGTGCGGGCCTCATCGATAAGTATATTGTCAACCTCATCGACTATTGCATAATTCAGCTGGCGCTGAACACATTGGCTGAGATCGAGGACCATATTGTCACGCAGGTAATCGAAGCCGAACTCATTATTGGTACCATAGGTGATATCAGCCAGGTAAGCCTCACGCCTCTCAACCGGCCGCAGGTGATGGAGACGGGGATCGCTGGCTATATAAGTGGGGTCATAAAGGAAAGCACTTTCGTGCTGAATCACACCGACACTTAACCCGAGCAGATGGTAGATGGGCCCCATCCATTGCGTATCCCGTTTGGCTAAGTAGTCGTTAACAGTCACCAAATGAGCCCCCTCGCCAGGCAGGGCATTCAAATAGAGGGGCAAGGTGGCTACGAGTGTCTTGCCTTCGCCAGTTTTCATTTCAGCGATTTTGCCTTGATGAAGAACAATCCCACCGATAAGCTGTACATCGAAGTGCCGCATTCTGGTAGTGCGACGGGAAGCCTCGCGCACCGCAGCGAAGGCTTCAGGCAGCAGGCTATCTAATGATTCCCCGGCCAAGTAGCGTCCCCGCAGGGTGGTCGTCTTATCCCGTAACTCCTCATCGGAGAGACGCTTGAACTCGCTTTCTAAAGCATTAATCTGCTGGACGACAGGTTCGAGCTTATGGAGTTCCCTTTCGCTGGCATCTCCAGCCAATTTAGTCAGCCATTTGAACATAGTCCCAACCTTCTACAGATGAAATAGCTCTCCCACCGAGCCTCCGCCGTGAATGCGCTGGATAGTCTCGGCAAACAAGGGGGCTACAGATAAAACGCGAATCTTGTCTAAGCACTTATGTGGCTGAAGAGGAATAGTATCCGTCGTAACTAGCTCCTTAATAGTACTGGAACGGAGGTTCTCGATAGCTGGGCCAGAGAGCACCGCGTGCGTGCAGCAGGCGTATATCTCCAAGGCCCCGGCTTCTAGGAGGACCTTTTCGGCGTCCATCAATGAGCCGGCCGTATCTACTTCATCATCGATAATAACCGCTCGTTTATGGGCCACATCACCAATAATATTCAGTATCTCACTCCTTGACTGGTTTCCTAGGCGCCGTTTCTCAATGACGGCTAAGGGAGCGTTGAGCCTCTCGGCGAAATTACGTCCTCTTTTGGCACTGCCGAGATCAGGTGAGACAATGATGACATCTTCTAGTGGCTTTTCCATAAAATATCGAACGAAGGTGAAAAAGGCTGTAAGCTCATCTACGGGAATACTAAAGAAGCCTTGAATCTGTCCAGCGTGTAGGTCCATTGTCAGCAATCGATTAGCTCCAGCCACCGTGATCAGGTCAGCGATTAGGCGCGCTGTGATCGGCACACGCGGTTGGTCTTTTTTATCCGTTCGACTATAACCGTAATACGGAACGACGGCCGTAATGCGAGCCGCAGAGGCTCGCTTTAAGGCATCGATCATAATTAATAATTCCATTATGCTCTGGTTCACTGGTGAGCAGGTTGGTTGGATGACAAAGACGTCTTGTTCTCGCACGACATCGTTGATCTTCACGAAGATATTCTCATTGGAGAACTCGAAGACATCGGCATTACCCAACGGTACCCCAATATGTTGACAAATTGCCTTGGCCAAATCAGGGTTAGCATTACCGCTAAAGATACTTAGCTTTCCAAACACGCTTTGCCTCCCATCTCAGTATATGGCGCATCAGGGACATCTGACCTCAACCCGCTTAATCCGCACCCCATCCATTTCGGCTATCCTCATCGTGAAGCCGTTAAAGTCGATGTGTTCACCTATCTTAGGAATGTGACCGAGCTCACTCAGGAGGAATCCAGCCAGGGTCTCGTAATCGCCGCTAGGTATGGTGATATTCAGTAATTCATTGACCTCCTCAATAGTCATTTGCGCTTCTATAGATAATGTCTGTTCATCGATGACTTGGACCGCTGGCGGTGTTATAGTCAATTCATCGTGTAGCTCGCCAACTATCTCCTCAACTAGATTCTCTATGGTCACCAATCCAGCAGTTCCTCCATACTCATCGATGACGATAGCCATTTGAGACTGCTGATTCTGCATCTCATAAAAGAGATCGCCTACCTGTTTCGTCTCTGGGACAAACATGACCGGGCGAGACAACGCTGTAACCGGGGTTTCCACTGGGTTACACTTCGTTGCCAAATTAAGAAGAACATCCTTAATCGCTAGCACACCCACAATCGTATCGAGGTTTTCCTCAAATATAGGGAATCGACTATGTCTCGACTCGGCGAACAGCTGGAGGAACTCAGCCAGGTTGCTCGTTGCAGGTATCCCCTTGATCTCCGTCCGCGGGACCATCACCTCGCGGACAAGCCGATCGCCGAATTTGAACACTTTGTGCAGCATCTCAGCCTCATCCTCCTCCCACACGCCTTCAGCCTCCCCTATGGTAATAGCTGTGCGAAACTCCTCCTGGCTAATCGTTGGCCTTGGTTCAGCACTTTCCCCAGCCAGTTTGGTAAATCCTATACCAATGCGGTTCAGAACGTAGACGAATGGATAAAGGATGGTCGAGATAAATTCTATGGGTACGGCATAGAGCAAAGCTATTTTCTCCCCATAGCGGGCGGCTAAGCTTTTGGGAATGAGCTCGGCAAAAACCAAGGTTAGTATTGTGACGACAATAGTGGCTATAGCTGCGCCTAAGTTCTCACCCCACAGAGATATAGCGATTACGGTGCCTAGGGTAGCGACGGCTGTCTCAAAGAAATTAATACACAGAAGGACAGTAGACAGGAACTTCTCCGGCTGCTCCACAATCCTAGCCACTATTCCAGCTTTAGGGTGATTGGTGTGTATGAGGTGCTTGAGACGAAGCTTCTGCACGCCAATGAAAGCCGTCTCAGCGCTACAGAAGAAGGCCGATGCCCCAAGGGAAATTAGAAACAGAATTAAATATAATCTGTTAACGCTTTCCATACGCTGCCCAAACGATTATCTAACCGGGTCATTCAATTTATCATGCCATTGACCCCTTATAGTGTCGAAGGATTTGAAATGAGGGCGTTTATCAATGGTCCATCCTAATGTAGCGGCGACCATTTGGTTCAAACCATAACGGTGCCTCTTCCACTTTATTATGACAACCTCCTGGGGCACCCTGGCAGCCCTAGTCATATTATATCATAGTCGGTGGGATCGGGATTGGAAAGATTTTCAAGGATGTGTTATACTCGGCAAGCAGCTGGTAGGTCATCTCGCAAAAATGGCCATGGGGGAAGCACAATATGACTTTGGCTAAATCCGGGTAGTGGAGGACGGGTTTGACCGGCTTAGCACCCCTTGTTCCTGTAATTTCGCTCCTAATCGGGTCCATCATGGTGCTCTCGTTGCAAAAGGTCGCCCGTCCCCAGGACCTGAGATGCCTGTCCTTCCTAGCCAGCGTATTTGCTCTCCTTGCCCTGGTGAGGCTATATCCTGTTGTGTACGAGACACCAATAGAGGCGACGCTCGCCACCTGGGCCCAGCTGACACCGTTTCCGGTGGATCTGTCCTATCATCTTGATGTCCTTTCCCTCATCTTCGCCGCCTTGATCCTGATGGTTGGCTCATCTTTGCTATTAGCCAGCCTGGAACGCTCCATCCTGCCCTTTAACGAAGCAGGGCACTTTTATGCACTAGTGCTAGTCCTATTGGCCGCTTTTCTTAACCTGGTTATGAGCAATAACCTGCTTATTATTTATCTCAGTTGGGAGACTACGACGATCATTACATACCTATTGCTGCGCACCATCGGAGCCGGGCAAGGGACAGCCAGAGCCTTAGTGGTGATGCACATCACTGGTTACGGGCTTTTGGCCGCAATCCTTTGGCTGGCTTGGGCTAACGGGGGGACATTTCTGTACTCGGCGATCTCTCCCCAATCTGCTACAGCTCCCCTCCTGTTGTTGATTACGGTTGCCGCTATAGCCAAGGCAGCCCAGTATCCATTTCACAACTGGCTCAATTTCCCATGGTCAACACTTAAGGTGGGCGGGCTTTATGACGTCTGTCTGGCCAGCGCTGGGATTTATGCTATAGCTCGTCTCTACACCTTTAGTGGAGGCTCCCTCCCGCTGGAGGTCAAAACAGCTCTTATCGTTATTGGTAGTCTCAGCATAGCCCTGGGCTCCCTGGCCATCTACTCATCGAGGAAAAGAGATCATCCCTTTTTCTATTCGACGATGACCGAGGTCGGATACATTGTGGTGGCCTTGGGGATCGGCACTCCAGCGGCGCTCAGTAGCGGGTTTCTGATCCTTTTTGGCTACTCTCTCTCCAAGGCAGCACTCTACCTTTTGATCAATGGCTATTCCGCTGAGGACAACGGTGGGGTTACTAGCCTTAGGGTGGTCAGGCGGCCAATGACCCGTTTTTTGCTGGGAGGGGGCATAGTCTCTCTCCTGGGCTTGCCACCATTCGCCAGCTTTGCTGGGAAATGGCTTCTGTATACCACCGCCGTGCAAGCTGGATATTGGCCTTTACTGCCCATCTGGATCGGTGCAGGGGCACTTGTGCTGGCCGGCTATCTGCAGTTTGTCGATGAGACATTTTGGCCTCTCGATAGCAAGCCCGCAGAGAGAATATTGGGCGATAGAAAAGTGGTGTCGGCCGTAAGCACCGCACTTCTGCTGGCATCCCTAATTTTAGGGCTTGCCCCTCGGGCGACCACTCATTACCTGCTGGGCCCTACAGTAGCTACATTGTTTGAGGGAACCTACAGGATAGCGATGCCCCCTTTTAGTGCTATGTCTCTAGCCCCATGGATAGGTGCAACATCCCTTATGCTGATGATCGCCTCGTATTGGTGGGCCTTTCGTTCTTATCCTTTGCCAAAGGCTAAAGCAACAGTGCTGCGCGATATAGAACCAGCAGCACCTGACTCAACCCTGGCGACGAAGGCCGCATTGCCCCATCCTATCGTCCTCCTTGGTGAGTTCGTTCAGGTGGATCGATTTTACCAGATGTTGCAGGCTCCACTTATTCTTCTGGGGTTTTCCGTTGGACGCCTAACGGCTGTTCTTGAGGAGCGTTATTATTTGATGGTTATGTTCTTCGCCTCTACAGCCGTTGTTCTCATAATGATGAGCTAAATATCACGCTGGGGTTAGCGATGGTGCTGATCGTCGTATTATTGATCTTTGCTGCTACCTGCCTGATGGTGGCTAGAGGATGGCTTATTCTAAGCCTGTCCCTGGCCTTAATCTATCTCGGAATAGCCTTGTTGTTTTGGCAGACAGCTGGGCCACACTTAGCGTTGGTGAAGCTCATCGCAGGAGCGACTGTGACCGGCGTTCTAGCACTGACCGGGTTTATTGTCCAAAACCTTAACCAACGATTGGAAGAACAAGTATCAGGAAAGGCCGGGAAGGCTAGCAGCCATGATTTTGTAATCGAGCGAAGGGAGGTGATAGCGAATTATCCGTTTGTGCTGATGACCGCTGCCTTGGCTGGTACGATCGCCTACGGATTGGCTATGGCCGTTCCCCTCGGCACTCCTGGATCCAGTCTTGTTCCCCTGAATTTTTCCTGGTATTGGTTACTGGTGAGCGGATTGTTGACCATCCTGCTGAGCAGAGAATCACTGAAGACTGGCTTTGCGGCTATGGTTATTATCGGAGGGGCTGACCTGCTCTACAGCGTTTTAGCGATACGTCTGGAGCAAGGTTACCTATTGCTCAGTACTATTTTGCTGGTTTATCTCAGCCTAGCCTTCGCCTACTTGTCTGTTCGGGAGGCGCTTGCTGTTTTCCGGATAGCGATGGTATCAGATCTAGAAGGCGAAGAGGTCGCTACAGATGGTGTTTGAAAATTTTGAATGAATTGCCGCATAGTCTCCTCATAATTGCTCTGCCTTTAGCCACAGGAGGAACATTGCAGCCGTTCGGCCGCTTAAAAAGGCTCCAAGGGCCATTCAGTGTGGCTGTTACTGTAGTGGCAGCTTACCTGACCCTCGGGATCAGCCTAACTGGCGTGTCTAACATTCTCGGCTATGAGCTCGGGTTAGATGCCCTTTCCAGGCTACTGTTGCTCACAGCCTTACTTGTGTCCGGCTTATTCTTTTATACGGCCTGGCATCTAAAAGAGGAGAGATTCTCTTTGCCGGCCGCCCTGGTTATGTTAGGGTTTTTGGCCGCTGCTTTACTGGTTCAGCGAAACATACTGCTGGACTGGCTTTTCGTCCAGGCAGCGGCTACTACAGGTGCACTTTTGGCCGCCTATCACGCCGAACGCCCCGAACAGGTTCAAGCGGCTCTCAGGTACCTGGTAGCTATCACTCTGGCCTGCGCGTGTCTATTCCTTGTATTTGTCTTGGCTGACGTTTACCAAACGAATCGGGAGGAGAGCGTCGCTAGGTTAATCACCGCCTTCTTGACCTTAGCTACTGGTATCCTCATTGCCGCCTTCCCTTTGCACTTTTGGTTACCATCGCTGGCGAAGCAGACATCACCATTGACTGTGGGCTTTTTAACCAGCGTCAACAGCATAGTTGTTATCGGGCTATTCCTTAGGACCCAACAGCACTTTCCTTGGTTGTTATCTGATACGCACAATCTAACCGTTCTTAGCGCGGGAGGGACGATAGCTGCCCTTGTTGGGGCCTTGTTGGCGCTCTCTCAGACAGATCTGAGACGACTTCTCGCCTATGCGAGCATCAGCAACCTTGGTAGTATTTTAGTCGGACTAGCGACATTTTCTAAGCTTGGGTTGATTGGTGCCATCTTCACCACCATCAACCACCCTCTCAGTTTGGCTCTACTTTTTATATGTGCCGCTGTCTTGGGGCGGATAGCGAAGAAAGACGGGGCGGCGTTGACCGATGTCCCTGGGCGGATGGTGTTGATGTATATTGGCCTTGGTGTTGGTGCCTTGAGCCTGGTTGGTGTGCCACCATTTAGCGGATTTGTGGGGAAATGGATGATCTACGAGGCAGCGTTGGCCTATAGCGGTTATTTTACCGTTGGTTTATTGTTGGCCAGCGTCGTCCTTTTTCTCGCCTTCGTCCGTTACTTCTATCAGATATCTTCAAGGGTGAGCAGCATAACCGTGATAGGATATCGCTGGTTGTTCCTCCCGATCCTCATTCTGGGATTGACCAACCTAATATTAGGACTATACCCGGCGCCGCTGATCTCCTGGCTGACCCAGGCCATAGCCGGCTTACAGCCAATAGTTGGAGGCCCATAGGTTGGTTGCTGTTCACCTTTCGAGGAGGCGAGGACGAAAACATCAGCTGATACCCCCTCCTTTATCGCGCAGTCCGAGACCGGACGATGAGCTCATCTCCGCGTTTAAGATTGAGCGCAGCCGCAGCATTGCCATCGGCCAGGGCGATCTCTACCCGATCGGAGCTACCGACTAGAGCAAGAAGCCCCCGGCCAGCGGCATAGTAGGGAGAGAGCCCAGCGATGCGCTGTCCCTTCACCTCGATCTCTATTTGTTCATCCAGTGCGCCGATATCTTGCGACCGCACGTCGGTTATGGCGTTACCAAAACGGTCGATGTGGATGACGTGTCCTATCAGGGAGCCATCTGGACATCGTACCGGTCTGAAGCGGGGAAGGAGTACGACCTCTGAGGCAGGCTCGCCAAAGGCTGCAGCTGGCACACCAAGCGAAAGATGGGCGGCGACAGGAGCGAAGATGTCTCGACCGTGGAACGTCTGGCTGACTGAAGGTAGCCAATAGGAACGATTACTGATAACGGTGATCGTAGGTGGAGGGTAGACCGCTGCTTCGCCGGGTGTGAGTAAAGTCTGCTCCTGTGTCAAAGATGCTTCATCAAAAACGTAACTTAGAACACCATTGTCCGGAGCAACGAAGATGGCCCCAACCATTTGAACGATTATGCCCCGTCTGGCGCTGCCGACGCCTGGGTCTACGACTACGACGTGGATCGTTCCTGGAGGAAAATAGGCGTAGGCACTGCTGATGATATAAGCCGCCGCGCTGATATCCTGGGGAGCGACACTATGACAAAGATCAACGATAACAGCATCGGGATTAAGGCTGAGGATAACCCCTTTCATTATTCCGACATAGGCATCGTCCAGCCCAAAATCGGTAGTGAGTGTAAACAATGCGCGCATCGGTTGACCTTTCTGGGTAGCGCTACACCTCAAGGCACGTTTGAATTCGGCGTTATTTCTTTTGACATCAATTGAGTATCATTTTACCTTATCCCTAAATAGTTCGTCCACCACGCATCGCCATTTGATTTGCAGCAAGCAACTATTTTTGTTACACTTTGCCTGAGGCCGGGGTGCAGGCAAGGGCACCCACTATGCCAGAAGTCGACCGTAAAAGCGATAATTTTTTAAAGGAGGCCATCGAATGCCTAGTATTGGTGTACCAGAGCTACTGATCATCTTCTTTATCATCCTTGTTATCTTCGGCGCTGGTCGGTTGCCGGAGATAGGGGCGGCTCTAGGTAAGGGAATCCGAGAATTCCGTGGGTCTGTGCGGGATGAGGGAACATCGAAGGAGGAAAAGAACGATACAGCCGGGAAGGCGAGCTCCTAACTGAGTCCAACGTGTAAGGCTCTGCTGGTTGCATCAGCAGTGCTATCCAACTGGAATAAGCTGTTAGCCGCTAAGTGCTTTACTAGCTGGATGGTTCTCATCCGAGGATAGGTCTTCTATGCTGGAACCGAAGCTGTTCCACTACATACGTTACTGTGGGCCCTTCACACAAGCGGCCGCTCACCCCATAGTACGTGAGATTCCATTGACTATCTCTGTTAATGGGACAGAGCTAGTTACGCTCCTCTGTAGCCCTCCTAAATTGAATTGCCTTGTAGTTGGATTCCTCTCTTTGGAAGGATTGCTCGATGATGTCCAAGACATCGAAATGATGCATATTTGCGTCGAGGACGGTCTAGCAGAAGTGAGATTACGCGGTTGGGATGCAAGTCGTATACCGCGCAGATGGATCCGCACCTCCGGTTGTGGTGAAGGGACGACCTTCTCCTTGCCTGGCTTAACCTTACCGGTAGTTGATTCGTCCCTCCGAGTCGAGGCCGAACAAGTCTATAAGCTGATGAAGGATGTAGGGAGGATGTCTCTAAATTACCAGCAGAGTGGGGGATTACATGCCTCAGCGTTAAGCGATGGTGAGACGATACTCATCTTAGCAGAGGATGTTGGTCGCCATAACACCCTGGATAAGATTTACGGAGAATGCCTTTTGACCCAGACCCAAACTAACGGTAGGGTAATCTTAACTACTGGCCGTGTCTCTTCAGAGATGGTCTTAAAAGGGATAAGGATGGGCGTGGCCGTAATGGCCTCACGCACCTCCCCTACCGACCTGGCTGTAGATATCGCAGGGCGATCGCAGATTACGCTGATTGGATATGTCCGGGGTCGGACCATGAATGTTTACACCCACCCCTGGCGAATAAGGGGGATAGAGGAGGGGGCAAAGGTGGGCTCTGGGTTTAAGAGGGATAGCATAAATGCTCAGTGTTGATGAAGCCGTCCATCATATTCTTGAGCAGATTCCGGTCATGCCTCCTGAAAGCAAGCCAATCTTGGAGGCGCTCGAACAAGTATTAGCGGAGGATGCCCAGTCCGATATCGATATTCCTCCTCTAGACAATTCGGGCATGGACGGTTACGCGCTGCGAGCGGCCGACACCGTGGGAGCCACGCCACAGACACCCAAGGTGCTCCGCGTCATTGGTCATTTGCCAGCTGGTGAGCTGCCCAGGCTGAGGGTTGAACCAGGGACAGCGGTTAAGATAATGACTGGGGCACCGATACCCCCAGGGGCCGATGCGGTTATACCAGTAGAATTTACCAGGGGGATCAAACCCCTGTCTATTCCCTCATGCCTGTCCACTGACCAAAAGTCAGGCTTCACTCTTCAGATGGTCGAAAGCGATACGCTAGTCAATATCGAGCAAGAAGTTGAGATCGGGGCGAACATTCGTCCGGCAGCGGAGGATATTCGACGAGGTGAGATAGTTCTGCAGAGAGGCTGTCTCCTTGGACCAGCGGAGATAGGTGTGCTGGCCTCGCTGGGACGGGCAGAGGTAACTGTTATCAGGCGTCCTAAGGTAGCCATTCTGGCTACGGGTGACGAGCTGACTGAGGTGGGAAAGGCACTTCCTCTCGGTAAAATCTATAATAGCAATAGCTATGCTATTGCTGCTCAAGTGCAACGTGCTGGGGGGATTCCTATCCTGTTGGGCACAGCGAGGGATTGCGCTGAGGACATCAGGCGAAAGATCGACCTGGCGACGACCGCTGATCTCCTCATCACTACCGCCGGCGTCTCCGTCGGTGACCGCGACTTGGTTAGGGAGGTGCTCTCGACCCAAGGAGATCTTTCCTTTTGGCGCGTACGCATGAAGCCGGGAAAGCCCTTGGCCTTTGGACACATCAAGGGAGTCCCTCATCTCGGTCTTCCGGGTAATCCGGTGTCAGCTATGGTTGCTTTCGAACAATTTGCTCGTCCGGCTATCCTAAAGATGCGAGGGCTTATCAGATTGCGTAAGCCCGAGGTCGAGGCTATCTTGGATGGGTCTGCGGAGAACCCTGATGGTCGGCGGGTGTTTCTCCGGGCTAAGGTGACCAATCGCGATGGCCAATATTATGCCACTCTTACTGGCCCCCAGGGCTCTGGCGTTTTGACCTCGATGCTGCGGGCTAATGGCTTGGTCATAATTCCAGAAGATATTTCCAGAGTTCGCTGTGGAGACCGGGTACACGTCCAAATGTTGGATTGGCCAGAGGAGTAAGAGGCCCCCTGGAGATTAGGCTAAGTAGCGTCTGAATCTTCGCCAGATGAATAGTCCAGCCAGAGCAGCTAGGGCGAGTGTCCAGGTCAGCTTGGTTATCAGCAATCCCATACTAAAGGAGCTCGGCTCGAAGACCAGCCTGACCTCGTGCTCACCCTCATCAACCGCGATCGCCCGGAAGAGATAGTCGGCTCTGAGGACGGGCCTGGCCTCGCCATCAACATAGGCCCGCCAGCCATCGTAATATACCTCGCTGAGCACGAGGTAACCACGCGCTGTCGCCTCCACTCGAACCGTAATTTCGTTCTGGGAATAGCGTGTGATGTGAGCAAAGGATGGCTTTGTGGGTGCAAGTGAGATAGGCATGCCTGATTCAAGCAGCACGGCTCTTGATGGATCAAACCCAGGGGGCTGAATCTGGCGCAAAACAGCGGCGTGATCAGGTTGAATCAGCGCTTTGTGGACGACGAAGGCCCGAGGCATCACTTTCTTATTTACATAGACGTTTAGATTGGGATCGCCAGCGAAGACAAGGGCGAATTTATCCCAATCAAGCGGCACATTTTTGTGGCCGATGATGTATTTAACATTGAACAGATCATAGAGAGGTGTTGAGCGGCTGCCGAGCGCATTCCAATAGCTACGGAAATCGGCCAGTTCTAGAGGATGTATTCCTCCCATCACGTCGAATATGCCGTTGAGGGTTGTGGTGTTTGGCTGCCAGTCGCCCCATATGCCGGTGTCGCTATCGACCCGGTAGAAGGAATGATCGCTTTTCAGAAACTGGATGATTTCGGGATGCTGGAACCCTCTCGTCGGGTCTGTGGTCGATATTTCCAGGTTGAACCCATTGGAGATCAAGTCGAGCGCCACAATGGCCAGGGCTGCTGTCCCCAGAATAGCCGTTCTAGCGCGCCGGTATCGCCGCATGAGCAACAGTGTAAGGCTAGCAGCCAGCAAGATGGTGAATAATACCCATCCCTCGACCATTCCGGTCACCCTGGGTAGGGCTATGTTGTCTCTGTAAAGCCCAAGTATGACCAGCAGAATCGAAGCTAGGAACATCGCTGCGCCGAGGACGATCAACAAAAGGCGCGAGAAGGTAGCCAGGATGGTGCGCTCACGACGGCGCATTGGCCGAAGAAGCGTGTCAATGCCAAGTCCTGCCAGCGCTGCTATGGCAAAATCAAAGAGTAGCACGAATCGAGCCGGCGCCCGGATGATATTGAAGCCGGGCAATAACTGGTAGATCCATCCATGAAGCGCAGTAGCTCCACCCATAGCGAGTAGCAAGGTTAGAGCCGCTAGCCCGCCAAGAAAGTAGATGATGCGCTCTCGCCGCAGACTTAGGGCCAGTGCGGCCGCAAGCAGGGGGAGAATGCCGATGTAGCCTGTTTCAGTCCGCAGCCATTGCCCCCAGTAGGCGCTCGGCCCTCTGCCGAAGAAGCCTGGCACGATAAGGCTGATAAGCTGTGACGGCGGCAGCGAGTAGGCCGTGGAAGCTGCGTAGGACACTTCCGAACGGACTGCTTGACGGCTCAGTTCGTAGGAAGGGAGCAGCAAAACTGCGCTCGCCCCCAAAGACGTCACGGCGAACACGGTGAAGATGACGGCTATCGTCATAGCCTCCTTAACCGGTTTCCTGGCGCTTATGCTCGTATAAAAATGGAACAGAGCATAAAGGCTGATGGCGAAGATAATGTACAGGAAGGATTGGATATGTCCTGCCAGGAAGGCTATGCCGGTGATGAGTCCGCCGACGATGGCAAGGTCAAAACGTTGATCGGCGAAGGCGCGATATATCAATAAAAAGACCAGTGGCAACCAGGCAGCGACAGCGATTAAGTTCAGATTTCCGATATGCACGATGAAGACGTCAGAGAACATAAAAGCTACCGCAGCGGTCAACGAAGCCAGCCTGCCAACCTGACTGGGGCCGCTGAAAAGATGGCGCATCATAATGTAGGTGAACAGGCCGCTGAGGAAGAAATGAAGGTAGACGAGCATCTCCACTAAAGAGTATGTGAGTTCAGGAGCTAACAGCATGACCGCCAAGTTAACCGGGTAAAAGATACCGGCTTGAATGTCGCCAACGAAGGGTGAACCGCAGGCCAGGTAAGGGTTCCACAGTGGGAACACCCCTTGCTTGAAGCTCTCCGACGCGAGGCGGTAGTTAGGATAGATCATTGAGGCGAGATCACCGCCGCCTGCTGGAATCCATACCCCTTGTTTGAAAATCGGTCGCCAGAAGAACCCCACGACCAGCAGGACCAGAAAACAGACCGCCAGTAGGTCACGGTGGTACGGCTCTGCAATGCGCCGCTGGTGGTAGAGCTGGTGGAAAGCAGCGACAAGTATCAGCACTATTGTGACTAAGACAAAGGTAGACATGAATCTAAATCACAAACCCCTGATGTTTATTCCAGGAGCGAGTCGTGTCAGTGGTCACCGTGCTTCTCACGGCCATGCTGCCTGGGCTATTTTACCGCCTTCGTAGTAGATGTCAATGAGCGGGTCACTCCCTCATTCCCATCCTTCGGAACTTGCCCAAAATGCCCATTTGTGGTATTATATGTACGGACATCTGGACATATATGAGCAGCTAACTATGGAACGACTCTCTCGCATCAACAAGAGCATACCTACTCCGCTCTATTATCAGTTGGAGCAAATATTACGGGAGGAGATCACCCGTGGGAGATTTCCTATCGGCCGACCTATTCCCCCAGAGATGGAGTTGGCTAAGCAATACGGCCTTAGTCGCTATACAACGAGACAGGCTATAGACCGCCTGGTGAGGGAGGGGTTACTGGAACGTCATCGGGGCCGAGGTACCTATGTCACTAAGCCCCGCCTTATCGAGCAAAGTCTGGCCGGCTTCTACAGCTTCGCTCACGAGATGCAGGAGAAAGGCTTATCCCCTCGGTCAGAGGTATTGGAAGCCAGTATTGTTCCTCCCTCCGAAGAGGTACGAGAAAAGCTGCAGCTCGAACCGGGAGAGGCGATTACCCGAGTCAAAAGGCTCCGTTTTGCTGAAGAAGAACCACTCATTCTTGAAATAACCCACCTACCCACTGCCCTTGTTCCTGGAATCCTGGAGGAGGACTTGCGCATCGCCTCCCTATACGACCTGTTAGAAACGAAATATGGGCTCTCGGTGACCTCGGCCAGGGAACTCATCAAACCAGTAGTGGTGAGAACCCATGAAGCCCGCCTGCTGCGTATGTCCAGAGGTTCGGCTGCGTTCTTCGTCGAGCGCTTGGCTTGGTCGGAAAGGCTTCCCGTGGAATGGCGTCAAAGCCTCATTCGTGGCGATAGGTATCTTTATTCCATCGAGCTGCCCAGAAACAGTGCTGGGCAGATAATCTCAGCCAACTTTTGATAAATCTCTAGTGGAGGTAAGTTATGTATCCACTGCTCTTCGAGTATGGCCCCCTGGTCATTCGCTCCTATGGGGTAATGATTATGTTGGGGATAATTTTGGGCACGTTTGTGGCTCTACGGGAGGGAAAAAGGGTCGGGTTATTGCAAACGACTATTCTCGATTTTGCCCTTTACGCGGTTATCGCCGGCATAGTGGGGGCACGGCTGTGGCACGTAGCTAATGAGTGGTCTACGCTCTACCAGGATCATCCCTGGGAAATATTAGCTATCTGGAATGGCGGACTGGCCATCCAGGGGGTGGTATTAGGTGGTATCATCGTAACCGTTTGGTATACCAAAACCCACCATTTGGACTTCTGGCGCTTTGCGGATGTAGGTGCTCTGGGGCTCATTCTCGGACAGGCTATAGGACGCATCGGTTGTACGCTCAATGGCTGTAGTTACGGCGTGCCAGCTAATCTTCCCTGGTCGATCTACTTAGCGGGTCGGTGGCGACAACCAGTGCAGATTTACGAATTCCTCGCCGACCTGGCCATCTTTGGCCTCCTGTGGTCCCTTCGTCGGCGTAAGCCCTTCGAGGGGTTCCTCTTTCTGCTCTATATCATCTCGTACTCCACGGTGCGAATTACACTTGATTCTTTGCGAGCTGATACAGATATCGTCATATATGGCTTACGCTGGGCCCAGCTGGCTGGGATGGCTGGGTTAACCTTAGGATTGTTGTTGCTGGTTTGGCGTTATCGCCAATACCGCAAGGAGACGACTATTAAATTGGGGAGGCTTTAATGGACATAGCGTGGATGATAGGGACGATTGCCTTCGGGCTCGCCGTAGGTGCCTACGGCACTCTGGTCGGAGCCGGTGGTGGGTTTCTTATCGTGCCAGCGATGCTCCTTGTTTACCATTCTACACCTCAGCAAGCAGTCGGTACCTCTCTGTGCGTGGTTATGCTCAATGCCTTATCAGGAACTATATCCTACGCCAGGCAGAGGAGGGTAGACTATCATAGCGGATTCAAGTTTGCCCTGGCTACCCTGCCTGGGGCCGCTATCGGTGCCTATCTGTCGTCATATCTCAGTTCAGGGGTATTTAACCTCATCTTCGGCCTGTTACTGATCATCATTGCTCTCTTTCTCCTGATGAGACCTGAGGCAGCGGTGAAAGAAAACGATGCCTCGGAGGGAGAATCACCACTTTCGGTGAACCACACCCATCGTATCCTCGTGGATGCGAGGGGAGACGTCTTCACCTATGCTTTTAACGAACGTAATGGGGTCATCATGAGCTTCTTTGTCGGCTTTTTCTCCAGTATCCTTGGCATAGGCGGAGGCATCATCCATGTGCCAGCTTTGGTACACCTTTTTTCCTTTCCTGCTCATGTAGCCACAGCTACCTCCCACTTTATCCTGGCCATCTCGGCTGGCGCGGGCTCGTTATTCCACCTGGGGTTGAGGCACGTATTGTATACCCCGGCCGTTCTGATGGGAACAGGGGCAGTAGCCGGCGCTCAGGCCGGAGCAGCCATCTCGCAGCGGCTTCGTGGGAGATCAATCGTGCGCTTCCTTTCAGTGGCGTTAATATTTGTCGGTGGGAGACTTCTCCTCGCTTGATATTATCTGTACTCTTATCTATCATAAGACCTGGCACACAGAGAGGATGGTGAAAGGAGATGGAGTTTTTCGGAATGGGACCAGCAGAGATCATCTTGATTCTGATCATTGCCCTGATCGTTTTTGGTCCGGGGAAATTGCCCGAGATAGGGAGTGCTTTGGGAAGGAGCATCAGGGAGTTCAGGAAAGCCTCAAGTGAGCTGACTCAAGAGTTGTCAAAGACTATGGAGGTGTCGGAAAGCGAGACTAA
Organism: Chloroflexota bacterium; assembly: GCA_023475225.1. Lineage (NCBI taxonomy): Bacteria > Bacillati > Chloroflexota > Chloroflexota bacterium. Next base: position 18,855 of record JAMCVK010000034.1, on the reverse strand, counting down.
AGAGAAGGCAGGGGTCTCCTGCCCCAAATGTGGAGCTACCAATCAGCCAGGGAATAAGTTCTGTGGACAGTGTGGGGCTGAACTGTAAGATCCCCAAAATAAGCAACCTGGTGGAGAAGGGCGACCATTCTCGTTTGGGAGGGACATTTTAATAAGTTAGACAGCATAAGGAGGGAGGTAGCCCGTGGCAAAGGACACAATCAAGGACGAGCTCAGCCGAATAGCGGCGTGTGAAAAACGCGTCCTCGATAAAATCCAACGTCGGAAGCATATTTCTCAGAATATCAATGTGCTCCATGAAGAGTCGTTGACCTTCGGGGAAAGGATGGCTGACCGTTTAGCCGATCTCGCTGGTAGCTGGGGCCTCATCCTCAGCTTCCTGGCGCTGGTCATGATTTGGATAATCATTAACGTAGTAGAAGTGGTAGTCAGGCCATGGGACCCCTACCCCTTTATCCTGCTCAACCTCTTCCTCTCGCTCTTAGCCGGTATCCAGGCCCCAGTGATTATGATGAGTCAGAATCGCCAGGAGGCGAAGGATCGTTTGCGGGCTGAGCATGATTATGAAGTAAATCTCAAGGCTGAGATCGAGATTGAACAGCTGCACGCAAAGATGGATCTGCTACGTGAGAAGCAATGGCAGGATCTGGTGGCGCTACAGCAGCAACAGATCGCCATGTTAGAGAGACTGCTTCAGCAGCAACCGCTGGCAGCGGAACGGGCCGATGGCTAGCTCACCTAAAGCTTCAAGTCTTCCTCTTGTCTTTCAATGGCCCGAAGCGAAAGGCTATATCTCCACAGATAGTAGAAACCGAGCAAGGTAATGGGAATGAGAAGTGCGGCGTGCAGGACAACGGTATAGCCCAAGGCTACGTTGGGATCAGCGCCGAAAAGTTTAAGGGTGAATACGGTGAGAGCATCGAAGGTACCGACGTAGCCGGGGGATGAGGGAACGATGGTGCCAAGATTAGCTACGGCTGTCGCCAGCAATGAGGCGCTAAAGGGCAACGATAGATTGAAGGCGAACATAATCGTGTAGTACATCGAAGCCTCACAGAGCCAAACAGCAAGCGACGATCCAAGTCCCAGCAATAATAGCTTACCACTCTGCAATACCTGCAGGCCAGCCAGGAATGAGGTCAGGATCCCAGCGAGCCGACTGCTTAGCTGTGGAGGCAGAATACGCAATACAAGATCGGATGTCTTTAGAGTCAATTGGGGCCATAAGACCATACTCAAGAGAAGGATGCTGAGGCAAGCCAAAAGCAGAGCCACGAAATAGAGTATCCGCTGCAACTCCTGTTCCATTGGCATAGCTAAAGAAACGATCAAGATAAAAACAATCAGGGCAATAACATCAAAGACCCTTTCAATAACGATCGTGGCCAAGATAGCACTCTTGCTCACCATCCGGTACTCGCCCAGAATGTATGCCCGGAAAAGCTCTCCCATCCGGGCGGGTAATACGTTGTTAGCCATATAGCCCATCACCACTATCGGAAATAGCTGTCTCACCTCTATTGTTTGTATTGGCTCTAAAAGGAAACGCCAACGCAAGGCGCGCAGGTAGACACCAACAAAATAGACCAATAAGGCCGGGATCAAATAGAGATAGTTAGCCTGGCGGAGCCATTTCCCTACCTTCACTAGATCGGTGGCTTGTTGGATAGCCCACCAAAGGAAAAGGAGACTGATCAGCAGCCCCAGCCAAAACAGCCATTTCCTAGCCAACGCTAAACTCGTTATGTAAAGATTCCCCCGCGCCGTAACCCAGGTTTTAAGCGTCAAGGTACCGGAGCGAATTTCAGGATACGATGATTCAGGCTGTCGGCGATGAAAATACTGCCCTGTGCATCAATGGCGATGCCGGTGGGGATTCTGAGGTACGTCGCATCCTCACCAGGTTTGCCCCAATCGGCCAATAGTCTACCGTTAGGATCGAATTTTAACACCTGACATCCTTCAGGATCTGTAACATAAACAGCGCCAAATCTGTCGGTTGCCAGATAGGGCTTATTCAGGACCGATTCGCCTGCCCAGCCAATTACGGGCCATTTGGCAAGCAGATTGAAGTTTCGATCAAATTTTTGGATGCGTCGGTTCCAGGTATCTGCTATCAGTATGTTACCACCAGCGTCTATAGCGATCCCTACCGGCTCGTTAAATTGTCCATCGTCCGTCCCCTGTGTCCCGTATTGAGTGAGATATTTTCCTGTATTATCGAACTTTTGAATGCGATTGTTGCCGGTATCGGTAACATAGACGTTGCCCATAGCATCAATGGCGATGCCACGAGGTCCATAAAACGTGCCCGGCTCACCGCTTCCATCCTTGACATTTCCATAATGTCCCCAGACGGCGAGGAAGCGACCAAGGCCATCAAACTTCTGAATCCGATGATTCCAGGTATCAGCCACGAATACATTACCGGCTTGGTTAACGGCGATGCCCCACGGTTCATTGAACTGTCCCACTGCCCCACCAGGACTACCCCACATCAAGACGAAATGGCCCTGTTTATCGAATTTTTGTATTCGGGCGTTTCGAGAATCGACGACGTAAATGCTGCCATCCAGGGCGACAGTGATACCTTTCGGCTCGTCGAATTGGGACAGTCCCTTTCCTCGACTGCCCCAGTGCTGGATACTGCTCACCTCTCCCTTGGCGGCCTGCGCAGCCACCCATGGCCCAGTGGCCAGGTCCCGCCGTTCGTACATCATAAAATCGAGTGAGCCAAGGGGACTGAACGTCTCCCGATACAGGAAATAGCGCCAGACCCTTTGATGGGCGGTAGCATCGCCGAGTCCTCGCCAGATCAATTCTGGGGTCAACTCGCGATAATCCTCGGGAAACCACCAGCGCAACTTATATCTCTGCCCCACATATGCGTTCCCCAATTGGGCTCTTACTGCACCGTCGTGACCGCTCTCGAAGCCGGTAAGAACGATGGGAGCTCCTGGGCGGATTAGGCGAGGGTCGTTTCCGTAATAGTTTCGATTCTTATAGTCGCGCAAGTACCACTCAAATGGCCAGGATACATCGTTATCGTAAGCTATTACGATGTCGGTATCCGTCCCCGTTCTGAAGGAGACTCGTTTGATCTCTCGCATCACCTTGGCGATATCGGGTGAACTCTGCGTATAAACGAGCATCTCCACCGGAATATCGCCGTGATAATAGTTCAGTTGCCAGCTGGCCCGGATTGAGAAGGCCATAAGGATAGCTAGAACGGTCAGAGCTGTTATGCGCCAGGCGATCGCATGGCCTATTTTCACCCAGTAATAAACAACACCTCCCACCAGTATAGCTACGACAAGAAGGATGGCCAAGCATTGAAATGTTTGACGCAGCGTTTGGAGCGGTTGGGCCAGTGATAAGGCTGGTGGTATCGCTCCTCCTAGTCCGAGTAGGGCGAAAATGAACAACATTAGACCGATGGAAAGCAGTACACCACCCCTGGCTACGGCTTCTTTCCACGGTGTGGTCTCCAAGATATGGCCAACGAAGTCGGCGGCCAGCAGCACCAAAGGGATGGTTATGTGAATGACCAGCCAGGGCATCTTCTCGCCCGCCCAGCTATAAATCACCAGGCTCAACACAAACCAGTAAACTAAGAACCATCTGAACAGGTTATACCCTGAGGTGCTATCGGTTATTTCGGCTTGGGGCAGGGGCGTTAAGGGCTCACGATGACTCCTTTGAAGCCAGCGAACCAGCGTGATCGGAAGACGCGCTATGGCCAAAAGGATTCCAGTGAGTCCGAATAGAAGGGGGACGAATTCGTATAGAGGCAGGAGTAGCAAGTAATAGAACCAGGGCTGTCCCCCCCGACGTACACCCTGTTGGCTAAGCCAGTACTGCAATGACCCGATAGCTCCGGAAATTAAACCCGGCGGATTTACGAAGAGACTAGAGAAGAGCAGGGCAAAGATCACCCAGAAGATGATCGCACATCGTCCGAAGATGCGCCTATTCCACCAAAGCCCCAAAATGAATGCGAGGGACAGAAGCACGAAAAATGTGATGGCCAAGAGAGTATTGGCGTCAGTGGTGGGAGCAATCCGACGCTGGATTAAGAGCACGGTTGGTGTGCCAAGGGGGACCATCAGAGCGGATAACAGGATAAGAAAGTCGGCATAGGGTGAAAGAAGGGAACGCTTGCCCCTCACCAAGGCTGTCACCAGCGTTGGTCCGGCCACCAGGAGCAAAAAACTGCCCAGAATGAAGACACTGATATAAGTTAGCTCATGACTGGCAAACGAGATGGCTAGGGATATGGTCGCCAAGTACAGCCATAACGGTCGTCTGTCATCAACGTAGCGCCATAGACATATCATTAACGAGAGGGTGGCGGTGGCCGCAAAGATGTCGTGCCGCAAGGAACGGGAGTAATAAAGGATGGATGGCGAAAGCGCCAGCAGGAACGCCGCTACTAGCGCGCCAGTCCGGCCTAATCTGTCTCGCAGGAGATAAGGTAAGCCGACGAGAACCACTCCGCTGAAAGCTGGAGCAACACGGGCCGTGTAGTCGGATACTCCAAAAAGAAAATAGATCAGGGCCGTCGCATAGTAGAGAAATGGGCCATGAAACATCGGGTCATGTTTGTATCCCATCCCGTTGAAAAGATACCAGGAATAGGCCGCGTGGATGCTTTCATCGTGATGCAATACTCGCGAGCCAAGATCCCAAAAGCGCACGATGGCAGCTAGGAGCAAAATGGCCACATAAAGAAAAGTTTCCCAACTCCAGGGTATGAGCGGCAAGGCTCGTCTATCTAAAATGCTATCCTTGAGCGTGGTGCGCGGCGCCTGTTTAGCCATACTTTATTACAAACCCCCAACGACGCTCTTTGATTCCTATACTTTTACCCAAAGGACGACATTGTCATATTTTTCCGGCCAGAGTGGCTCCTGATACATCCACCAGCGCCATAAGCGCCTAAATTCCAGAGATGATATCTTCTGGGATTCGCTCAACTGATATTGTTGCCCCCAATAGTGGCCTTGGGGCGAACCGACGCCAGCGGGCACAATGATAACATAAGCCTTGTCCCCTACAGGCTTTGTGGCGAAGATGACCCCTTTGTAATCGCGTAAATACCATTGCAAGGGTTCCTTATAAGTTGTGTCCACGATAATTGAGACGGCCATGCCTGCTGGTGCCGCCGCAAGGACATCATCCGTCTGCCTTGTGAGGGCTCTGACATCCTGGGACGTCACCCGTCTAGTCAAAAGGGTGCTTGTTGCCGCAGTTGGTTGGGTGTTGAGACCGAGGGAGTGATGGATATGCAGGGTGAACAGGAGACCAAACAACAGTAATCCACCGAGTGGCACTATTTCTTCCTTGAACCACCACCAGGCCAGTCCGATCGCGGCCATCAACAAACCTAATATGGCGAGGATGATTTCCCAGCCGAGCCTTTGTCCGGGTAAGGTGAAATGGTTCAGGGCGAACCATACCAATAATAGCGGTGGTAGAAGCAGGAGCAGGAACAAGGCAACCCTTGAGAGCACTAGATAGGGTCTGAGCTCGGAGATTAAGCGGCTCAGGGTCACCGATGCCAGGAGCAATAGAGGTAGTAACACTAGGAAGAGAAGGCTGACCTGCCCAAAGGCTAACATCAGGATGAAGCTAGTAACTGTCCACCAAACGAGGAAGGCGAGAAGGAGATCACGGCTAGATCGCCATATAATAGTCGCACCCCCGAAGACCGAAGCCAAAGTTTCATAGCCTAACAAGGCTAACAGGGCGACTGGTTGAAGAGAGAAAAAGTTTCCTGAACTGATTGAAACAAGCCAGGTGCCCAAGGGATCGATCAGCCCTTCCTGTACCCCGTGAAGATTTGATAAGCCCCCAGTGATTACCAGGCATAATGATCCACCGCTCAGGAGAAGCCATTTGCTAGCCTGCTCTCTGGTCAGAGGTATGGCACTTTCCAAAAGACTAGCGGTACCTGTCCGGGCTGTCTTCATCCAGGGAAGGCGAGCCGATGCCCAAAGTCCAATTCCAGAAACGACCAGAACGATAAGGCTGTTGTAGCCTGAGGGGCCTACCGCCACAAGTGACCCAGCAGCTATGGCGCTTAACCAAAGCCATTGTGAGGTCTTATCTCGAAGGTAACGAGATAGACAGATGACCAGGAGTAAGGTGAGAAAGGCGGCCAGAACCTCTGGCACAGCTTGGCGAGAGTAATAGAGGGATATGGGCGATAGAGCCATAAGTAGGGAAGCAAGCAAGGCCCCCACTCTGCCCAGGTAGTCACGCCATAAATAAGGCAGCATTACCAGAGCCGTACCGGCCATGGCTGTTCCCACACGGGCACTGGCATCGTTCGCTCCAAAAAGGAAGAAAATTAGGGCCTGGGCGTAAATTAGAAGTGGCGATCGCTCCATAAGGGCCGCATGTCCACGATATAGAGACCACGCTTGGAAGGATAGGTCTCCTTCTGTTGGACTCAGGGGCCAGGAACCAAGCCCCCAGAATCGTAGCAAGGCGGCCATAGAAAGGATGACTAGATAGAATACCATCTCCAGACTGAGATCAAGCTGTACTCGCTTAGGTAAGGTGCTCTCTTCAGTCATTCGTGGTCATCCTTGACGTGGTAAATAGTCACGGCTGGATTCTTGTAAACTATGTCCATAAAAGCATCGAATTTCTCCAGTGCTCTAGGGCCGGCTGACGCATAGGTCTGGCGTTCCAGCTGCCCGACATAGACGTACTTAACGTTGTACTTCTTTAGAAGCGTCTTGGCCAGCGCCTGATCCATAGTTCGGTAAATCGTCTCGACATCGCTCTTGCGGCTGGTCACCTCGGCCAGCGATCCGCGCCATTGAGCCTCATGGAATTCCCAACCGAGCACCGTTGGTAGTCCTGTATTGGCCGAGACACGAGCGTAAAGACTAAACGATGGGCCGGCAGCCTCCAGAATGACTGGGGCGCCGCTAATATGATCGTTCAGCCAGGTGATGGCCTGGTACTCCTCTGGTTGCGTCTGGGCCAAGTAGGAAAGCCCGTCCAGGGTAGGATGGCCAAGGAAGCCGTTGGACTTGGAAATGGTAGCTGCCAGTGGATAGACGAAGCCGGCCATCAGCACGATGAGGTTCAAGGCCAGCAATAGGAGCACCGCTAATCTTTTGGCTAAATGAAGGGATATGTGTATTAGGGTTGAAAGTTGGTATAGAGCGAAGGCAGCAACGATCGCCAGCAGTAGCCAGGACTGGTAGTAAAGCTTAAAGACGGTATTCATCCGGTTGCCAAAGAGATCCCGCACGAAGAGCAGTTCACAGCCAAAGATGAGGAGCATTCCGGTGCCCAGCATGAGCAAGACAAAACCGGTAGCTGGTAGCGATCGTCCCCCCTCGTCAGGACCATTGCCCATTGGACGTATGACAACCTGCCCATCAACGTTGCCCAACGGGGTGATGCCCGTTGAGGGATCGCTCTGGCGAGTATTCCATAGGCGTATTGTGAGGTTAATTGTGCCGATCAGCAATGGATAGATCACCCCTAAAACGGGAGCGCCAAGGAGAATCAGAAGCAGCACTATCAAGGCAGTGCTGCCCCAGAATAATATAGATCGACTCTCAAGAGGTGAATGTCCGAGGGTAGACAAGGTCATCCCCCGCTTAATTCCCATCTCCTCCGATTTGGCCAAGCCGAATAGACGTTGACACCAATTTATGACCAAGAAGGAAAGCGCTGGAAGGAGCAATGGTCCCCAAAAGAGCAGGAAGTGCCGCAGCTTGGTATGTATCCCGACGATACCTATGCCAGACGCCTGTGATTGAAAGGTGAAGTAGAATAGTGTGTATAGAACGATGCTCAGGAGAAGTAGGATAGCACCGAAGATGAGGCTGTTCTTAACCAGAGTGCGGTCAAATCGGCGTTGCTGTCTATATTGAAGAGCAACGAAGGATAAAGTTATGAGGAAGAGATAGGTGGGTAAGTCCCAGGTGTTCAAAAAGGCAAGCCCACCCAGGCAGAGGGCGATAAGGAACAGAGCCAGCGATTGGTGGCACAACCCGGCTAGCGTCACCTCACCTCTTGAGCGGTATAGATTAAAGGCCAGACTGATGCCCATCAGAGTGAAGGGTAAAGATAGGACATGCGGATGGAGGTCGCCTAACAAAAAGCTGAAAAAGGGGGACTCATTGATGGTGTAGTCATAGCTGATGCCGCTCACTGGATCAAAAGTGCCTATGACACGGGAGGCACGCCACCACCAGAGCCAGTCCGAGGGCAGCCAGGAGGCGCTGATGTATGGTCGGGGGAGGTCCTTGATCTGTAGCCAACGCCACGCTTCGAGGGAGAGCCATCCGTGGGAGTTCAGTATTTCGACGACTCCCTCCAGATTGCCCAAGATGGCCACAAACAGGGCAGCCAATAGCCCGCAACCAATAGGTCCTAGAGAATTGTCCCCCACATCGTTTTGAGCGCCTCTATCCTCTTTGAAAGCCCTCGCCAGGTTGTAGGCTAATGAGAAAGACCCACCGACTGTTAAGGCAAAGAGAAGAGCGATGGAGAGGTTGAAGGAGACGCTTGATGGTATGGAGGCAAGCCTGGTGAGCATGGCCATCATCACATAACCAAAGTAATAGTAGCTAATGGGGTGACCAGAAAGCCAGGGATCGTGGGGAGGGAAACGTTCACTTCTGAGGATAGCGTTCAGATAGGTAAACTCCATCGGCTTCTCGGTGGCCGCTATTGCCGGATCGAAGGAACGAATCATCGCCCAGCCTACTAAGGCTATGAAGAACAGGATTTCTGTACTAGCGATGATCCAGCGCCTGTTTGACCAAAATGTAATTAGTTCCCTACGAGTCACCGCTGGCCACCAGCAGACGAGCCCAATGGCGATGACCAGAAAGATGATAGTTCGCCGGGTATTATCCAGGATACCGAAGGTGGCTCCCAACCATAAGATGTATGCTGAGAGGAGTATCCCCAGCGGTTTGGCTAAGGTGTAGCCCTTATCGGGTAGATTGCGAAAAAGCCTTAAGGAGAGAGGTAAAACAGCCAGTCCGACAAACTGGACGGTGAGAAACCAGATGCCAATCCCTTCCCAATCGGCCATCAGCGCCAATCCCGATCCCTAACCTTATAAATCTTGACTCCATCTCGATTATAGACCAGGTCCAGTTGTTTGCCTACCATCAGATCAAACTTACGTAGCCCAGCCTGCGGATAATAGTTTCTCTCCAGATCACCCACATAAATGTAATGGATATCGTATTTATCAAGCAAGGGCAGCGTTTGTTCCGGTGAGATACTTGAGTACATGGTCTGAATATCCTGCAGGCGCTCATCGATCATCCATTGGTAACCCCAGCGTTGCTGTCTCTGATGCCAATCCCAACCAAGCACCGTCGGTAAGCCCGTATATATAGAGACACGCCCACCCCAGCGGTACACAGGGGTGTGTCCTTCCAGAATGACCGGGGTGCCAGAAATATGATCCTGAATCCAGGTGATGGCTTCCAGGTCGCGATGCAGGCACATCGTCCCTCTCTCATCGTGATAAACAGCGTGGCGCATGAACACCGTGCCATCCAGGGTCAATCCGATAGCTGTATTGAAGCGGTCATGCAAGCGGGACCAGGTGCCGAGCGGTGGATAGACAAGACTGGCGAGGAGAAGAATCCCCAATCCGACGAACCAGGGGAGGCGCAAGGAGAAGGAGTGGGGGAGAGCCCGGAACAAAAACATCACGCAGGCACCACTGGCCACGGCCCATAGTATCCATACCTGTAGGTAGAGCTTAAAGACGGTGTTCATCCTCCCGATGTCACCCTTGATGGCATACAGTTCACAAAAGATGCTGAGCACGAGCCCAGTTCCGATCATTATCAGTACGAATTGTTCCTCAGGCTTATTGCGCTGCACGGCCAAAATAAGAGTCAGAATGAGCAAGAAGGATAATAGCCCGATCAAAGTCTGCTGCAGAAGAACCAGGGGCACGGCCACAACGCTGGCTAAAACAATTTCCCAAACAGGTATAGTCTTTCTGGACACTGAATTTAAGGCCAACCTCAGCAATAAATAGCTGCCGATGATGAAGAGGAAAAGACCATGAATAACGAGGTAGAGCCGTGGATCGGTGGGTTCATTCCAGCGCGTGAGCCCGAAGTAGAATTGCTGGTAACTGCGATGGAATGGCCAGTAGAGTAAGACACTGCCCAAAGTGATGGCCCCTATTTGAGCAGTAATCACGCTCAGGCTGCGCAGGCCACCTCTGGCTCCTGCGAACCAGCAGGTAAGAAGGCCCACGCCGCTGATGAGCAGATAAGTGGGGAAATCCCAGGAGTTGGTGATGAAGAGACCCCCTAAAGTTAGGCTCAAGATTCCCAAGAGAGGCAGTTGCCCAGATATGATTGAAATGGAAGCTCGTTGTGCCGATGTAGCCGACCCCCTTGTGCATCCCTTGACGAGATTGAGGACCAGTCCCAGGAGGAGGATTGTGAAGGGCAAGGCAATCAGATGGGCATGGAGATCAGCAAAAAGAAAGGTAAAAAGGGGAAACTCATTTACTGTTGCCCCAGGATAGATGCGACTGCTAACCCAGTACCAATCAGGAGGGATGGAGAAGGGCACTACTCCGCTGAGGAGTCGCCAGGCACCGATCAGGACGTGATTCACCATTGCACTGAGTGGCTCCCCGCCATGTCCTCCACCAAGATGGGCTACTTGAGCGATGATTTGGAGGGCACCGCCCAGGTTGCCTATGCTGGTAGCGAAGATGGCGGCGGCAAGTCCACTGAGAAAGGTGGGTATCCTGCCAGCCCTGATCCAACCTGCACTGATATTATAGCCAAGCGAAAAAGTCCCACTAAATGTTAGGGCAAAAAGGGTGGGTATGACCAAATTAAAGGCTGTGGTGGGGATGATACCTGATAGCTTGATGAGAGTGGCGACGATGATCTGCCCAAAGTAGTAGTAGTTCATATAGCCGCCAGCAAACCAGGGATCGTAGGGAGGGAAAGAGGCACTCTTGATCGTCGCTATAAGATAAGCCAGATCCATCGGCTTTTCCCCACCGCGGTAGGGGTGCCAGAGATCGGGGTTGGCCAGACGGATAAGAACGAACAGGGAAAAGGCTATCCAGAAGATGGCCTCGTACCCGAGAATTAATCCTCGCTTTGTGCGCCAAAAAGAGATGAGCGCTTGTCGCCTCATATAACCAAGACAGCCGCCGGTTATCGTTAGAATTATGAATATGGCGAATACCGTCCCTCTAGTATTTGGCCATACCCCAAGGCTAACGCTTATCCAGGTCAGCCAGGAGAGGATAAGGAGACCGATCGTTTTGGTGAAGGGATAACCACCATCCGATAAGTTGGGGAAGACAGCCAGAGCTAGAGGCAGCATGGCCACACCGATAACCTCGATCATCACCGCCCAGATAAGTATGGGCAGCTTATTCTCCAGTCCATTCCGGTCGAAGATTTTGTAATAAGTTCCACCCGTAGAGATGGTTTTCAGTTGAGCAGGTGTTAATAACAGCCCCTGCTTCTTTCCGGAGAGCTCTGCATCCATCTTCATCAGGACAGGCGCGAACGCTTCACGCAACTCCTCATCAGATAACATCTTAGTTCTCTCAAAAATTAATACCTTTGGATGATCATAGACAGTGAAGCTCTCATCTGCCCAATCGTCTACAAGCTGGAGGCCGAACAGCCCCGGATACGAAGTGAATACCTTCTTGAGGTGATAACCAAGCTTCTCATCAAAGAGCAACTCATAGAAACGAGTCGTAAGTGGATAGCGTTCTGGGGACTTTGGTATCGAGCCATACAGCCGGTTACTTGAAAACACGATATAATCGCTCTGGCCCAAATTGCGGATGATGAGATACAACTTAGCCTGATCGTCCTTCTCGTAAAGAGGCATTTCCAGGAATTTATATTCGTTCGACGCTCTATGTTTCCCATCAACTACAAGATCGAAAGGCAAACGATCATCCCAATGTTCGTAGGAAAGGATCGATCCCGGGGGTATATGTTCATATATCCAGCGGGAGGCAGTTACCCGGGTCAAGGGACGGCTGTAGATGCTGACAAAAGCGAGGCTATAAAACAGTGAGGCCAAAACGACGCTGGCTATGAATGCATTAACCATTAGCATCAGTGGTGGATTCTGTCGCTTTAGCCTGTCTCGCAACCAGAGTAAAGCAGCGGCGCCGTAAATGGAAAGCAGGGGCATGATGGGCAGTAGATAACGCATAAACTTGGCGTAGAAGCTGCCGGTGATCAGGAAATAGGGGATTACCCAAGCCAGCAGTAGCCACTCCTCCTGCCGTGGTTGGCGAAGTCCTCTGACGATCACCAGTATGGTTCCAGCCACCGCCACTGATCCAAGCAGCGGCCCCATACCCCATATGGTAAGGTTTGTCAAGAAATATAGATAAGATATGGTGCCCACATATTGTCGTGTGTAGGGTAAGTCGATGATGCCTCTCACCATATTGTTCTGGTAGATTACATCAGAGAGATAACTAGTCCAATCGAGAAGGGCATATGGTTGCGTGATGAAGAAGACGACCACGGTTGAGGTGAGGGCTAAGGACAAGAGGGCTATCTTATGCCACAAATAAGGAAGAGAGGGCCTCCTCTGTGAGAGGTCTTCAGCGTGCTGGGGTGGTGACGCTAATAAAAAGGCTCCAACCAGTGGCACTATAATCGGCAAGGCGCTCACCTTACAGGCCAAGGCTAATCCTACGCTGCTGCCGGCAAAAATGGAGTTCGATATAGTTGGACGTCGCAACACGTGTAAAGCAGCAAGCAAGGAGAGGAGAACAAAGAAGGTGAGTAGGGTATCAACCGCGTAGAAATGAGCGGCCTGGATATGGAAAACGGTGAGGGCGATGAAGGCTGCCGAGAGTAAAGCTACACTTCTACCGTACACTATGGTGGCCAGGCGGTAGGAGACGAGGATGATCCCCAGATCAAAGGAGGCTGAGATGAAACGTCCTACAAGGTTCAAATAGTTATAGCTATCGAGATTCGGATTGGCCAGGGAAGCGATGAGGGCGATGAGGCGCAGCAAATAAATAGGGAACGATCCATAAGCGAAGAAGTGGGGGTTAAGCGTACTGAGATGCGGGTCAACCAGGTTGCTCCAATTCGGTGGCCACGGCAGCGACAGATTCAGCGCTACCATCGTAATTTGGCGCTCATCGGGATGCATATGCTGCGACTGATCCCAGTTGACCCCAAAGTAGCGGAAGGCGGCCGCCAGGATCAATATGCCGAGAAGGGCTATAGAATGGCCCTTCCCCCGCAACGTATGTCCGATAGTGAGACTGGCCACGGCCTCCACCCTCCTTGACGCCAGAGTATTCTAGCATTAGGGTGGAGGCCTGACAATCTTGCGAGCCCCTCTTATAACCGGGACCGACGGGTGCCTAGTTCTACTCCCATCAAGGCCAGCCCCACAGCCACGACGACGATGATAGCTACAACCACCTCAGGTATACCGTGAGTTATACCGACGGCCAGGGCGACGGAAGGGGGCATATAGCCACGCACCACGGCCATGGTCAGGACCAGGATAGTGTTCGTGAGCGTCCCCACAGCTGCCGCTACGCCCAGGGCCAGCGGTTGATTCAAGCGGCGCAGCGGAGCGTAAGCAAGATAGGCTGTGATCCCAATGAAAATGCGAGGTAAGATTGATACAAAGGGGTCTTTAAATATAGGGTTGGGAGAGGTCAGGAAGCTGAAGATGCCGAAGATAGTGCCAATAATGGCCCCTACCAGCCACCCTTCCATAATGCCACCAATGATGGCCGGTATATGCAGGATTGTGGCCCGTTGAGCCGGGGTAGGGACAGGGATGAACCCCCATTGGGTGGATCCCAGCAGGATGACGATGCCGGCCAAAATGCCAGCGACAACGATTCTCCTGACGGTCAGAGTCATCACTTTTCCTCCTTACCAAGAAAATTTATATATACCCATGGCCAGGGCGTAGAGGCCCAGGCCAAGGATAGCCCAATAATCCAACCTTGATGCTTGAAGATGTTTTAGATTAGTTCTACCCCTTCCACCGGCGTAACAACGCGCTTCCATGGCCACGATTAATTCTTCGGCCCGGCGGAAGGCATTGATGAATAAAGGAATCAGCAGGGGGATCATTTGTTTTGTTTGTTTTACGAAGCGAAGTTGGCCTTTTGGGGAGAAGTCGGCTCCTCGTGAGGCTTGGGCTTTCATAATTCTCTCCAGTTCTTCCGCTAGAGTAGGCACGAAACGAAGGGCGATGGTAATGATCATAGCCAACTCATGGGCTGGGAAGCCGAGGCGAGTGAAGGGGCGCAGTAAGCTCTCCACCCCATAGGTGAGTTCGGTGGCGGTTGTTGTAAAGGTGAGCAAGCTGATGAGCAAGAACAGCTCTGATAATCTGAACAGGGAGACCACGGCTATTTGAATACTGGTTGAGGTTATGTGAACAATGCTCCAGTGCCACAGCGTTTGCGCCTGGTCGCTTGGTGCTGGGTAGTTGCCGTAAAAAAGGAGCTGGAGTGTAGCTAAAACGATAATGAATGGCAGGGCCGGACGCAATCCCTGAAGTGCGTAACTAACTGATACGCCAGAGATGAACAACAGGGCGAGGATAGTAGCGAGCAGGATGACGTTACCTGTATAGGAACCACTGAAGGTGATTATACCGATTAACAGGATCGTCCCTAAGATCTTTGTCCTGGGATCCAGACGGTGGATCAACGAATGCCCTGGTAGGTATTGTCCTATGGTGACGTTCCGCAGGAATTCAAAATTCTCCATATCTCCCTTTCCGCCTCGTCTATGGTTATGATGTCAGTTCGTACCGGTTCACCACGGCTTCGTAGTTCTTGAAATACAGCTGTGACCTGGGGGATGGTTAATCCCCAGGAACGCAGCCTTCTCGCCTGGGAGAAGACCTGGCGCGGTGGGCCATGCAGGACCGTACGCCCCTCGACGATAACGTAGATGTGGTCAACCAGCTCGGCCACCTCTTCCATATCATGAGAGACCAGGATGACCGTAATCCCACGCTCCCTCTGGAAAGACTTGACCATCGTCAGTAGCTGATTCCGTCCTTGTGGGTCAAGACCCATCGTCGGTTCATCCATAACCAGCACCTCTGGTTGAAGAGCAAGGACCCCAGCGATAGCCAGGCGGCGCATCTCACCACTGCTGAGAGAGAAGGTATAGCGGTCTTTGAACTGCTCGAAGTTTAATCCCACCAGCTCCATCGCCTCCCTCACACTTTGACGGATCAGTTCCTGGCTGAGCCCGAGATTACGCGGCCCAAAAGCTACATCATCGCCAGCCATAGTTTCGAAGAGTTGTTGTTCTGGATATTGAAAAATGAGTCCTACCTTGCGCCGAATGGCCCTGAGGTCAATATCTTCGGCCCCAAGATCTTGTCCATCAACGTACACCTTGCCTCGCTGTGGGCGCAGGAGTCCATTGAAGTGTTGCACCAATGTTGATTTTCCGGAGCCGGTGGGGCCGATTAATCCGACGGCTTCGCCCCGTTTGACCTCCATATCTACACCGCGCAGGGCCACCGTTTCCAGTGGCGTTCCGGCTAGATAGGTATGCCATAAACCTTCGACTCTTATGAGGGTATTTACGTCCACACTCTCACCTGTTTGCTTTCCTTGGCCGCTCTTTCTATCTCTGCGACCATTTCAGCGACGCTGAGAATCCCAACGGAGAAGCCTGGCTGCCGCTGATTTAGCCGATACGCTAAATTGGTTAGCGGCGGGGCATCTAGTTGCCAATTTTGCAGCCTGGCGACCTGAGGGAAGACCTGCCGCGGGGAGCCATCCAGCACTATCCGACCGTTGGCCATGACCAGGATACGGTGTGCCTGGGCTGCCTCTTGCATCAGATGGGTGATCATAAAGATCGTGATGCCCTGGCCATTTAAGCGGTGTAACATTTGCAGTACCTCCTCTCGGCCGATGGGGTCCAGCATAGCTGTGGCCTCGTCCAGAACGAGGCACTCTGCATTCATGGCTATCACACCGGCGATGGCTACGCGTTGCTTCTCACCACCGGAGAGGAGGTGGGGGGCACGGGTGCAGAAAGACGACATACCGACTGTCTGCAAAGCCAGGTCGACCCCTCTTCTGATCTCATCGCTTGGTATCCCCAGGTTCTCCGGGCCGAAAGCGATATCCTCCTCAACAGTGGTGGCCACCAGCTGATTATCCGGGTTTTGGAAGACCATCCCTACCGTCTGGCGAATCAGCCTTGTCTGGGAGTGATCCTTTGTGTTCATCCCCTTAATCCAAACGTCACCGCTTGTGGGCAGCAACAGAGCATTAAGATGTTTGGCCAGGGTCGATTTACCAGAGCCATTCGCTCCAACGACGGACACGTACTCGCCTTGCTCAACCCTCAGGTTGATGTCGGTCAAGGCGGTAATGGGGTTTTTCGCCTTATGGTTATAAATAAAACTTATGTTCTCCAGGGTGATCAATGGTCTATACATAGAGTCCTCAAAATGAAAATGCCTTCTCGGGGCATACCCAAGAAGGCATCATTTATTGCTTACTCAGCGCGGTCTTATCTTCGCCGCGCTCTTTTCTGAGCCGTCTCGGTCGTCTCCGATCCAAGCGAGCCTTGCCGTATCTCTTTTGAGAGCCAGCCCGCAGGCTAGGCCTTGTGCTTGCTCACCGCCCTATTGGTCGGTTGCCAATCAATATTATATCAGGCGAGGCCAATCATTGCAACAATCTTATCGACGATCTTTTCTGCCACTTCACTCTTTGGTAGAAGTGGTAGCTCGGTCAAGCCATCGCCGGGCTCAACAAGGGTCACCTTGTTGAAATCGCTGCCAAAGCCTCCCTCTCCAGAGGAGATGTCGTTAGCCACAACAAGATTTAGGCGTTTTCTGATTAACTTTTCTCTGGCGTTAGCGATCAGGTTTTCGCTTTCGGCGGCAAACCCGACCTTAAAGACTGGTTTATCGGCCGCTCCAGCTAAAATATCGGGATTTTCAACCAATTTCAGGGTGATCTCGTGGCCTACCCTCTTCATTTTTTGGGGAGCTGACCGTTCAGGGCGATAATCGGCAACAGCCGCAGCCATAATTAAAATATCAGCCGCGCTCAAGGCTTCCTCCACGGCGGACTTCATCTCAAGAGCGGTCGTGACTTGGACGAGTTCGACACCTACTGGCACCGGCAGCGCCGTAGGCGCTGAAATAAGGGTCACCTTGGCCCCTCGATCACGTAGCGCTTCAGCCAGGGCATAACCCATCTTGCCTGAGGAGCGATTGCTGATGAAACGCACCGGATCGATGGGTTCCTGCGTTCCTCCCGCCGTTATTACCGCTCTTTTACCAGCCAGCTGACCATGCTGCCCCAGGACCTGTCTGATTGTGCCGAAGATAGCATGGGGCTTGGCTAGTCGTCCTTTGCCTATTCGTCCAGAGGCCAGGCGTCCATAAACAGGTTCAACGATCGTCATTCCACGGGCGCGCAACCTGGCTAAGTTCTCTTGAGTGATTGGATTGCTATACATTCCATCGTTCATCGCTGGGGCAATAACCACCGGTGCTTGCGTGGCTAGAATAGTAGCTGAAAGCATATCATCGGCCAGGCCACAGGCGATCTTCGCGATGGTATTAGCTGTGGCTGGAACAATAGCGATCAAATCAGCTCGTTCAGCAAGGGAGACATGGGCGATTTTGGTCTCTTCAAGGAGACGAAACATCTCAATGATGACTGGGCGGCGTGTAAGCGTTTGAAAGGTGAGGGGAGTGATAAATCGTGTTGCCGCCTCGGTCATGATCACATCGACCATCGCTCCGGCTTGGGTCAGCATGCTGGCCAATTCGGCCGCCTTATAGGCGGCAATGCCCCCTGTTACCCCTAAGATGATATTCTTACTGGTCAGCATCATCGCTCTCCTTGTTAAACTCGTAGATTAGACGCATCCCCTCCAGGGTCAGGAGGGGATCGACGATCTGGATCAGCGGTGTTTCTTTGGCGATTATCTCTGCTAGTCCCCCGGTGGCGATAACACGGCATTCCCCCAATTCCTGTCGGAAGCGGTAAATTAGTCCCTCGACAAGACCAACATAACCGAAAATGATGCCCGACTGCATGCTGGCAACAGTGTTACGACCGATCGCCGTCTTCGGCCGTACCAGTTCCACGCGTGGCAGTTTGGCTGTGTGGAGAAAAAGAGATTCCGAAGAGATGGTGATCCCTGGGGCGATGGCTCCACCAAGATAATCTCCTTGCCTGGATATGGCATCGAAGGTAGTAGCTGTACCAAAATCGATGATTATGGCTGGACCACCATATAACCTATGGGCCGCAAGGGCATTGACGATGCGATCAGCGCCGACCTCCTTGGGGTTTTCAGAGACGATCCGCACACCAGTCTTAATACCCGGACCGACTACAAGCGGCCCTACACCCAAGTAGCGTTGGGAGAGGTCATGAAAGGTGGTGGTTAAGGGTGGTACTACGCTGGAAACGACGACGGCGTTCACCGCCTTCATATCCAGTCCAGCATAGGCGAAGAGGTCCCCTAAAAGCATAGCGTATTCATCGGCCAATTTATGCACTTCAGTGGCTATCCGCCAATGGGCTAGCAGCTCACTGCCTTCGTATACGCCCAAGACAATGTTCGTATTACCTATGTCAATAGCCAAGAGCATGGAGGCTCTCCTCCGTGTACTGAGATAGTCCTATTGTATCACGACCGTTCACCTTTAGCCAAAGGTGTTCGTGATTGCGTTCAGATGCCTCCGTGACAGTTAGAGGATGTTGATAAGTAGTAGTGGGGAGGGGGTATGGGGGAGGGGTATCCACATGTGGATAACTTCTTGCCCCAGGACTGGTCAAAAAGAGAGCCT